>JAJDDS010000603.1 GCA_029260195.1 Phycisphaerae bacterium | reverse complement strand
GTCGCCGCGAACGGGGTTGGTGTGCGCCTAATCTCCTCGGCAGACCTCCGAACAGGGAGGTTTGTTCTGCGCGAAAAAATTGACCACAATGAACGAGTAGTCCGCCAGGGTCACAGCCCCGTCGCCGTCGAAATCGGCGTTCAAGCCGTTGTTGCCGCAGACAGTGTCCGCACCGACGACCGTCAGGAATTGCCCCGCCAGAATGGTGAAGTCGACGATGTCGATGTGGCCATCGCCGGTTGCGTTCACCTGCACCAGCCAATGACAGAGCGGGCTTTGCGCGGGCGTGCCCTTGAACGAAGCGACCAAACGTGCCGTCGACAATGTCGGCAAAGCACGTCGACGTCAGCGAGTGTTTCGGATCGCGGGCGGTGATGCACTGCCAGTCCCCCGCAGGAACGGAGAACTCCGCCGTACCGTGTCCGGGAGCGTTCTCGGGCGGACCGAACGCCACATCCACAGACGCCGTTACCGTATTGCCCGTGTCCGCGCAATCGGTCAGCTCGAACTCGATGCACCGTGTCACCGGCTGAAGATCGATCTCCCACCGCAGCGCTTGAATCTCGACATCCACACGCGCGTCGATCATGCCACCACCTCCCGGCGTTTCGTTCCGGACTTCGTTCACGCCAACGTTCACGCGCGCTGACTTCTCCGACGGGTTCTCCGCACGTACCGCAGCCAGTGTTCCCGACGCCATGACAATGAGTCCGATGACACACGGATAGGATCGCATCTTCGCACCTCCCGCTCGAGTCAACACCTTCGCGAACTCCAAACACGCGACAACATCACCCGGACGCCCACTCTCCGAAATACGTGAAAGTGGAACGAGTCTTCCCCGACTCCACCACCTCCCACACTAGCGAGAGCGAGTTTCCAATACAAGTTCGACATCGGCTGGACTCGACGATCGTCCCCCCCTGTCGCCGACATATCACTCTGTTGCTCCCGAAAAACGGGCAGAATCCCCATCCACGCCCGTCTTTCGCGTGTACGGGTCCGACGCCCAACTCGCCGATCGAAGGACCAACACTGCGGTGCCCGTCCAAACAGACCTCTTTGATCTCGCCGAACGACTCGCCGACCACTTCGCCCGCGTCTCGCCCCATGCGGGCCACCGCTCCCGGCTTGTTTCCGGATATCGAGTTTGCTATGCTGGTGACTGACGGACCGCGGGCCGACGGCACGCTACCGACGAGGATGAGGAGACCCTTGGCGATGAACACACGTCATTCAGCCATCGGCTACTGTGTGTCACTCCTGGCAGCCGCCGACGCGGCAGCCGATCCACAATCCACACCCGAACCGCTTTACCAGTGGAACACAATCCACTCAATTGACGACCGCCGGATCGAGCACCCCATCGCGATATTCCCTTCCCGAATCGACCCCACCCCCCAGGGACACCGCATTGGCGAACGGCTTCGACTCGATCTCCCCGACGGAATCGCGCCCGTCGTCGCCGTCATCGAACATGTGGAAAAGCCCGTCCTGAGCGACTCGCTCTGGCGCGGGCGGATTGAGGGCTTCCCGCACGGCCGGTTCTTGCTCGTCATCAATGACGGCGTGGTGGCCGCGGAGTTTTCAGCGCCCGCACTTGGACACTATCTAATCCGACACACCACCCGCGGCGCGCACGGCCTACTCCGAGTCGATCCCACCGAGCACCTGACCTGTCTCACCAGCCCGGACCACACCATCACGAATCCGTCCGATGAGCCAGTGCCCCGCAGACGCGCGGACCAGTTCATGGGAAACTCCGCGACACTGATCGACGTCATGGTCGTCTACACACAGTCAGCACGATTGGCCGTCGGTGGCACTCCCGCCGTTGAGGCTCTGATCGATTCCTACTTCGCCTTCACCAACACCGCATACGAGGATAGCGGCGTGAACGCGCGCGTTCGTCTCGTGCATGCTCAGGAGATTCCCTACACCGAGTCCGGCAGCTCAAACCTCGATCTCGATCGACTTCGTGCCACCAACGACGGATTCATGGACGAGGTCCATCCCCTGCGCGACACGTGGGGAGCGGACCTGGTATCACTCATCAACACCTCCGGGTCAGCCGGCGTCGCCTTCATGATGCAGGGCCTCAGCGTGGATTTCGCATCGTCGGCGTTCAGTGCCATCGGCGCCGACACCGGCACGATCCCCGGCGGCCTCGTGTTCGCCCACGAGACCGCTCACAACATGGGGTGCTCCCACAACCACTTCCCCGGCGCGCCGCAGGGCATCTCTTGCTACGCGTTCGGCTACCGCACGCCCGACGAGCAGTGGCGGACCATTATGGCGTCGTCGCCCGGCGCGTTTGTCAATTTCTTCTCCAACCCAGAGATCGAGTTCAAAGGCCAACCGCTCGGCGTCGCGGGAGACGGCTGCCCTCCAGACGCCGCTGACAACGTCCGCTCGCTCAACGACGCCGCAACCACCGTCGCCATGTTCCGCCCCACCGTCGTGCCGTGCGGCGCGGACGTCGAATGTGACGGACGTGTGGATCTCTTGGATTTTGAACGCCTGCTGCAGTGCGTCACCGGCCCCGGCGCGCCCCAAACTCCGGGCTGCGCGAACTTCGATTTCGACGTGGACGACGACGTCGACTTCACCGACTTCGGCGCGTTCCAATTCGTCTTCACCGGCCCGCAACCTTAACCGCCGTTCTCGCGTAACTGCCACAACCGCGCTCGCCCAGACCCTCGATTCCACGCGAGCACGGCGGCGCGCGCCAATTCCCATTTTTCTGCAGATCACCCCGCGCGTTATCGTGGTGTGGAGACGGACAGCCATCCTATGCGCGGACCGCCCCACCACCCGTGTGCGTCTCCGCGACCTTCGCGCCCGCCGCGAACTATGGGGCAATCCGTTTTACCGTTCTCAGTTTTCCGCTGGCGGTTCCTCGGTGCTCGGCTCTCGGTTCTCGACATTCTGCTTTGCCTCCATCCCCACTTTTCCTGCCGCGCGCGCCGGCGCCAAACGAACCCAACGCCCCACCAAAAAACCGTATCCCCTTGCCACCAAACCACTTACAGACGCCCCCACCTCAGCGCGTTTCCACGGTGTCCGCCTCCTCCGTCCCCGCGCGCCGGGATCAGTACGTTTCCCGTCATCCGGCGTTCGACTTTCGGCTTTCCCTCGATCCATTCGTCCTCCCGTCCCTTCCCCCTACAATCTCACCATGCCCAAGAGACCCAAGAAACCCGTCGAAAGGTACCACGACCGCGTCGCCCACAGCTACGACGACAGCTACGAGGACGGATACTGGCTGTGGCACGACGCGTTGACCTGGGATCACATCAAGCCGCATCTACCAGCCGACCAACGAGCCCCGGTCGTCGACCTCGGCTGCGGCACGGGCAAGTGGGCCGCCAAGCTCGCCAAGAGCGGGTTCTCCGTCACTGGCGTCGACATCTCCCACGCCATGCTCGACCGCGCCGATACCAAGCTCGCCGCTCAAAGTGCCAATGTCCTGGCACTCTTGCAATCCGACCTGTGTGACCTGTCCGAACTCCCCGCCGATCACTTCGCCCTCGCACTCGCCATGGGCGATCCGATCGGCTGCACCGCGGCGCCCGCCAAAGCGCTCAAGGAAATTCGCCGCATCCTCACGCCCGACGGCGTTCTCATCGCCACTTTCGACAACCGATACAGCGCCCTCGACTTCTACACGCACAAAGCCGACCCCAATCAAATGGAAGACTTCCTGCGCAAGGGCGTTACTCAGTGGTTCACGCGCGACCACAAGGAACGATTCCCCATCCACACCTACACCCCCACCCAACTCCGCAAGCTGTTCACCACCGCCGGCTACGAGGTGCTCGACATGATCGGCAAGTTCGTCCTCCCCATGCGTCAGCACCGCCACATCCTCGAAGACTCCCGCACCCGCCGCGTCTGGGCCAAGATCGAAAAATCCCTCCACCGCGACGAAGCCGCCCTAGGCCGAGCCTCCCACCTCCAAATCGTCGCCCGGCCAAACCCATGACGAAGTCGCCACGCGAAGCTCGCCCCTCCGTCTCGCTCAAGGGGCTGTTCGCGGTTGCGGTATGGGGGGCGTCGTTTGTTGCCACGCGGATCGCGCTCGAGGGGTTCAATCCGTTCGGACTTGTGGCTGTCCGACTGGTCGCGGGTGCGATGCTGCTGGGGGCGTTGTTGAAGCTGCGTCGGGAACCGCTGCTCCCAGCGCGCGGCGATCTCGCCGTATGTCTGTTCCTGGGTGTTCTCGTCGCAGCCCACCTGCTCATCCAAGCGCACGGCCTACAGTACACCTCAGCCATCAACACCGGCTGGATCATTGCCATCATTCCGGTCACGATCGCCATCGGCGCCCATGCGTTCCTCAAACAGCGGCTGCGCCCGATCGGCTGGCTGGGCGTGGCCGTCGCCACCGGCGGCGTGCTTCTGGTCACGATGACCGAGCCGCCGGATTTCGAGCACGCGACCTTCGGCGACCTGCTGCAGCTCTCCTCCTGCATCACCTGGACGGTTTACACCCTGGTGGCTGCTCGGGTGGTGGCACGCAACGGCGCGCTGCGTGTCACCACGTTCGCCATGACCGTCGCAGCCGCGATCACGCTCGTCACGACTCTCTCCACGGGTGTGCTCCGCAGCCCGGTGACACCACGTGTCATGATCGCCGTCTCGTTTCTCGGTTTGGTGTGCGGGGGGCTTGCCTACTACTTCTGGCTCGCGGCTCAGCAAGAACACGGACCCGCGCGCATCGGCGCGCTGCTCTACTTCGAGCCCTTCTTCACGCTCGCAGCCGCCGCCACACTGGTGGGCGAGAGGATCACGATCACGACCGTCATCGCCGGGGTCATCGTCCTGGCCGGCGTCCGCCTGGTCGCCATCGGCGCGCTCGGCCGCACCCGTCAATTCATCGAAGCGCCGACGCTCGTTCGCAGTGAATCGCCCCAATCCGCAGAGCGAAGATCCCGCCAGTCCCCCCCCGCGCAC
>JAJDDS010000602.1 GCA_029260195.1 Phycisphaerae bacterium | reverse complement strand
TCGGAGTCACCCAGCCGGTGCGAGACCGACGCCTATACGTTCGGTAACGTCTTCGACGAGGAGTTCTCTTTGTCGACGCTTGTGCGCAGCCGCGCGGTGCGCGCGTTCCGGCGGACATTCGCCGCCGGGCACGGCGAGTATGTCTGTTCGCCCGACGTGTGTGATCTCTACGCGAACGACCTGTGCATCGGCGGTTGCGCGGTGCGGTCAGCCTACTCGCGAATTGACATAGACACGGGTTTGATTACCCGCAACGACGATCCGCACCGCTACAGCCAATTCCGCGAGGACCCTCTATGCCCCGCGTGGACCGAACTGGCGATCCGACAGGGTATCCTCGAGCCCGGATTGCTCGAGGGGATCCACGGACGCATTCTGTCGAAGAGTGAGCGCATCGCCGCAGTCGATTTCCCCTACGCATTACCCGGAACCTCGGGCACGGGAAAGAAAAGGCGGATCGGTCATGTCGTTGGCCGGGACACGTCCCCTGACTGATCTTCGTCCGTCATGTTCGAGACGTCGCCGGTAACTCATCGCGGGGTGGGTTGCGTCCGATATGGCACGAGTGAACTCGATTGCTGAGCGGGGGCGCGGAGTCCGCGTCACGTCCTCAGCCACATTGACTCCGATGTGGAGAAGGTGCTTCATCATGCCAACCGGCGTTATCCGAGTGCTGGTCGCCGACGACTCGGTCTGACCATCAGATCGAGGGTCTGATCACCGAGCTCGACTTGCGCGTTGTGCGGGAGATTCGCCGGGTCCAGCAGGATCTTCTCGATGCGGTCCGGATCGCCGTGGACGCTGTGAATCGACATTCCCTGCAGATTGTTTGCGTCGACGTTGAACGACTTTCGGATCTCGCCCGCGACGGCTTTGAGGGTCTCCTTGGCGTTCTTGTTAATGAAAACCAGGTTCCGATCGGCGTCGGCCGTGAAGACGTTCGTCCCCATATTGTCCAGTGTGGTCCGCAGTTTCGCCAGTTCCTCCGACGCGCCGGCTGGTTCCTGAGCAGTTTGATTAGCGCCTTAACCTGTCGTGCACGTCCCCATCTCTTGATTCCTCGGTTATGATTGGGACCACAGTCATCAACTATTCGTTACGGCGGGAAACCGTGCGGTCACGGAACCCGTTCACTTATAATCAGTTTCCGTCGGCGTCGCCGACGTTTTGCAATGCCGCCCGCTCCTCCTGCGAGAGGATGTGCTCGATATCCAAGAGAATCAGCAGCTTCTCGTCGAACTTCGCCAATCCACGAATGCACGTGTGATCGATCCCCGCGATGCTCAACGGTGGTGGCTCGACCTGCCCGGCATTGATCCGAAGCACCTCGTTCACCGCGTCCACGACGATACCGATCGTCTTGCTCGCGACATTGACGACGATGATACGCGTCGATTCGTCGTTATCCGCCGCCTGCAATCCGAATCGCCGGCGAAGATCCACGATCGGAATCACATGACCCCGCAGATTGATCAACCCGCAGATGAAGTCCGGAACCTCCGGCATGCGCGTGATCCGCCCCATCAGGATAATCTCCTGGACGCGCATGATGTCGACGCCGTATTCCTCGTTTGCGAGCCGAAAGCTCACGAGTCGCGACACCGCATCGGTCTTGGCGCCGGCTTCGTCTTGCCCTGCGACCGGAGTCTTCGGTTGAGCGGCCACTGTGCTCATCGCACGGTTCGTCGAATCCAAGAGACTTGACCCGTCCGAACCGTCGCGACCCGAGTGCGGACCGCCGGACCCTGCGAATTGATGCCGACCGTCGGCGAGTCGGACCCGATGTGCTCCGCCCCGCGGGCACCGCTCCCCGAAGGGTTTGGTTCAGTGGCACGCGTCGCTCAAGCACCAGAGGCCGCTGGCGATTGCTCGCATGACGGATTCATCGTTCCCTACGCCGTGTATCTTGACCTGCCCGACCCGCATCACCCCAAAAAAGGGAGAGGAATCTACGTGGCCCCAAGAAGTGACGCGAGCATCCCAGTTACCGGAACTAACGCCACCGCCGCGCCCACAACCCGGACACACGCTCGCGCCACGCCATATGCGGTCGAGTACCACATGTCCCGCATGCCGCTCCAGATCGAGCGGGGTTTCGTCGATGTCAATGGCGAGGACCATCGCCGCGTGCGCTGTCGTGACGGTGGCCCATGCCCCAGGCGCGGCGCGGAATCAAGGCCTGTCGGTCGAAGGGACCCACACATGGACGAGAATATCTTGGCGTTGATCGAATCCGGTGGGGCCATCCCGTCCATGCCGCAGATCGTCACGCGACTCATGGAAATCACCCACGAAGAGGACTACAAGATCGAGGACGTCATCAATCTCCTCTCCACCGACGCGGGAGTCGCCAGCGACGTGCTGCGATTGGCGAACTCGCCCCTGTTCGGCCTCACGCGAAAAGTCAGTTCACTCACCCACGCCACCGCGCTCCTCGGCATCAAGCGCATTCGTACGCTGGTCATGGGGCGATGCATGGTCGAAAAGGTCAATGCAGGCGACGAGGGTATCATCGACGGGAGCTACTACTGGCGACGATCCCTCGCCACCGCCGTACTCGCCGCCCGATTCGCGGAATATGCAGCCCCCAGGCAGCGCGAAGAGGCGTTCATGAGTGGGCTGCTCAGCGACGTCGGAGTTGTCGTCCTCGCCCGTGCGCTGCCCGACAAGTACGCACCGGCAGCAAGAGCCTACGCTCCCAAGCGAGACACCGATCTGATCGCCGTCGAACGCGACACCGTCGGCGTCACCCACCCGGACGTCAGCGCCCTCGTCCTGGAACGGTGGGCACTGCCTCTCGCGATGTCCCAAGCTGTTCGACACCACCACGACCGCCCCATCCCCGCCGACCTGCCCGAGACCGTCGGAGAGCTCGCTCGGGTCGTCAGCGGCGCAGCCGACATTTCGTCGTTGCTCTGCGAAGTGCCCGATCAGAGTGTCATCGCCGACACCTGCACCCAAGCCATGGAAATCGTCGGGCTTGGCGTCGGCGTGCTGGGGCGAATCCTCACCGACATAGAAACCGACGTTTCGGAACTGGCTTCGGTTCTTAACATCGACGTCATCCCAAGCAGAGTCTATGAACTCATCGCCAAGACTGTCGCCGACGAACTGACGCCCCAAAGCGCTTGACCGCCCCGCGGCCGTCAAGCTGCATCGTCGACCCTGCTGGGTCGCGCCCAAGCAAAACCGACCCTCGCGGTTGAACAGACCGACAGTCCTTGCGCCGACGCCGCACAAATCGCCCACTTTGCCTAGATTGCCCTGCCAGCTCTCACTGATCTGGAGATTCACCAGACAGAGGATTTGGAGGAACGACGCTCGCGCGAAATCCTCTACCAATTACACTTGGACCGCCGATAATAGCACCTAGTATGGGCTGGGCGCAGGCAAAACGGGGAATGCAGTTGGACTGACACTTAACCAAGCGTGTCGGCACACGGCTACCCGGAAACATCTCCAGGAGTCAAACCATGCGAAGATCGCGTGTCTCGCTCCCGATTCTGGCTGGGTACGCGACGAGCGTCGCAGCCTCGGCCGACCCGGGGATGATCGACAAGCTCGATTGGACGCTCGACAGCCCCGGGCTCGTTCAAACGGGTGACGGAGCGAGTCTTGTGTCCGCTATGCAGGAGGGCGGATCGTACGCCATCAGCGACAGGAACCTCTTCGGCGACGGCGACATCTGGTACTCGGGGTTCCTCACCGGAATGCGATCCTCGACGAAGATGCGAGAGCGCTTCGCGGAACCGCTCGGCAACCCGCTCTTCTTCGAGAGCCCTTTTATCGATACAAACGCCAGGGCGTTGTACCTTTGGCATGACTTCCCCTCCAACGGCCAGATCGGCGGCGGACAACTAAACGCATGGGCGCTTCAACTGCGATTTGCCCTCACAGACCGCCTCGCGCTCATCGCGCCCAAGGACGGATGGAGCGACCTCAACGCGGGCATCCTCCCGCGCAACACTGGCTGGAATGACTTCTCCGTTGGCCTCAAATATGCCCTCATTGTCGACGAGGCCGACGAGTTCATCCTCACCACCGGCATGCGATGGGAATGGCACAACGGGAACACCGAAATACTGCAGGGGCGCGATGGCGGCAGCGACGAATTGAGCCCGTTCGTCAGCTTCGCCAAGGCATTCGGGCCGCTGAACTTCATCGGGTCCGTCAATGCGCGCATTCCGTTCGACGGCGACGCCGGCAACCACATTCTCAGTTGGGATCTGCATTTCGATTATGAGGTGGCGCCGGACACTCTGCCCGGATTCCACCCACTTCTCGAAATCCACGCCCTCCACTACCTCAGTGACGGAGATCGTTTTCCGGTTGACTTCGGCGGTCTCGACTATGACAACATCGGCGCCTCCGACGTGGCTGGGAGCAGCGTTTTCTGGGGGGATCTCGGATTTCGCTGGAAACTCACGCCCAACATGTCGGTCGGTATGGCTTACGGATTCCCGATATCCAATCCCGGCAACGACATCTTCAACCAACGCGTCACGATGGACTTTATCTTCAGGTTCTAACAATCCGGAGCTACGACATGAAGCGCCAAATTCGCAGACTCATGGTTCTCAGCGTCGGTGTGCTGCCGGCGATTATTCCGTCATCCTGCGCCGAGCCGATCCTCCGCGAGCTGACCCCGTTCCTCATCGACGGCAGCAACGACTTTATGGTCGAGCTGATCAACTTCGCCGCACCGCTCGTGCTTCCCTGATCCACAGAATCCCGAGGCTACCGTAACCCGCCCGCGGTGACACAACACGCACCGCAGGTCGGGTTCCTGTCCTCCCTCCCCGGTTCCCCCCCCCATTGCTCCCCGCCGACTGCCGATAATCCACTCAGCCGCACCGCCGCTTCGCCTCGGGGACGCAAGGCTGCAATCAGTCGTCAACGCGGGGCCGAAACCACGATGGACACCAGCATCCTCTCGCGCAGCCTGGGATACGGCGACGCCGGACGACACGCGCACAAAGCCCGCCGAACCGTCGACGACGTCGTTCGTCAGAACGCCTTGCGGCACCTCAGCGAACGTATGGGCAAGCTGCGAGGCCTACCCCAGAAAATCGGGCAGATCATCAGCATGGGTGACGATCCCGAACGGGTATCCGCCTTCGCCCCACTCACCGACGGCGCGGAGCCCATCCCGTTCACCGACGTCGAACCCATCCTCGCCCGAGCGTGGGGCGAGCCGATCGATCAAGTGCTCAATTCCATCGACCCGCGCGGACTGGCTGCTTCGATCGGACAGGTCCATCGCGCCACCCTGCGCGACGGGCGCGACGCGGCCATCAATGTGCGCTACCCCGGAATCCGCGGCGCGGGCATGACCGACCTCAAAACGCTCGGACGGCTGTCAGCCCCCGTCGGCGACCTCCGACGTGGGTCCGACCGGACTGACTACCGCTCCGAAATCCTGCACGACATCGAAGAGGAACTCGACTACCGCAGCGAAGCCGACCGTCGTACTCTATGACTACGGTAGCGTCGTCTCCATCTCGCACGAACACCGCCTCGCCCTCCTCAAGCTGCTCGACATTACCCGTCAGGAATCCGGCGACCCGTATACCGCAATCGCAGCCCTCGGATTCAACCAGAACCTGCTGTCGCCCATTCGCCCGAGTCTCGCCGCCCTGTGCAGAACCCTGTTCGAGCCCTTTTGTCGCATCGGCAGGTACGACCTGTCCGGGTGGCGGCGCGGCGAGCGCGTCGACGACATCGTCGGCGAGGACCGGTGGAACTTCCGCATGAGCGGACCGGCGCCGTTGATTCTGTTAATGCGGGCGTTTCGCGGATTGACCTACTACCTGGAACGCCTGCGGGCAAACGTATCCTGGTACGTCGCAGCCACTCCCCACTTGGGCGAACACCACGACGCGCTCGACCGCATTGACGCCTCCGCCGCGCCCGACCAGGTCGGTACCTTTGATGCGATGGGCAAGCACCTGCGCATCCGCGTCACCGAAAACGGGGCCACAAAAGTCCGCTTGACCTTCCCCGGACCAGCCGTCGAGAATCTGCGGGAGCTGATGGGTGACGTGCTACTGGACCGCATTTCGTCCAAGGGCATTGACATCGACGAGATCGTACGCGATGTACGAGGCGGATTGTATCGACCCCGCACCCTCTTCGAGCTCGACGAGACCGCCTCCGCCAAGGGTGTCACCGTACGGATCGAGTGATCTGAGAATGTCGGCACGACGGGATTGACACGATGAGCGGCGTACCAATAACGCATCGACACTCCGCGCGGACGGCCGGCATGAATCCACCCGCGACCAACATCGCGACCCGACGCATAGCCATCGCCTTGGGGTCTGTCCTCTTTCTCACCATGCTCCCGGTCACCATGATGGTCCCGGTTCTGCGCGAACTCGTCGGCGACCGGTTCACCGCCACTCCGTTCTGGGTCCACAGCTTCATGTCCATCAACATGATCGGCGCCGTCCTTTTCGCACCCTTCGGCGGCGCGCTTGCCGACCGCTTCGGCCGGCGCAAGGTGATTCTCGTCGCCGCCCTGCTGGTCAACGCCGCACTCATCGGCATCATGCCTTGGCTGAACTCGCTGGCGGGACTCCTCGCCATCCGTTTCCTCGAAGGCGGCGCCCACATACTCGCCGTCTCAACCATCATGGCCATGGCGTCCGACTGGTCCACGCCCGAACGACGTGGGCGCATGATGGGCTTCATCAGTGCGACATTGATGATGGGGACTGCCTGCGGCGCGCCGCTTGGCGGACGCATCGGACAACACGCGCCGCTAATGGTCTTTCACATCGGCGCGGGCATCGGACTGGTGGCGGCGATCATCGCCGCGTTCGCCCTCCGCGATGCCGCCGCCCGCGAGCGCGTCTCGCGAGTTCGCGACGCGCTCGGGCTCTTGATCAACCGCAGGGAACTGCTTGTTCCATACGCCTACGCCTTCATCGACCGCTTCTGCGTCGGCGTGATCGTATCCAGCTTCGTGCTTTACCTTTCCGAGATTCTTGAGATGCCCCCGGGACAGCGCGGCGGCCTGCTGGCCATGTTCCTGATC
>JAJDDS010000601.1 GCA_029260195.1 Phycisphaerae bacterium | reverse complement strand
CGCCGAGGCGATGACCGAGAGGAACGCCGTGGGTGGCGGCGCACTGGATTCGCGGACGGCGCTTGCGGACGGACAAACGGTCGTCATCGGAAGTTCGCGGGGCCTCCACGCGGTCGGGGCGATCACGGGTCGTGGTTTGTGGGCGATTCCGTTTCGGGCGGGGCAGTCGTACGGTGAGCCGGCACACCGGGCGGCGGCGGCGACGGACGTGGCTGACGGTCGGATCGCGTGCATGTTGGCATCGCGAACGCTGGCGGTGTATCGGGCGATGGATGGAAAGCACCCCATGTCGCCGATCTGGCGTCGCAACATGGGGTCGGAATCGGTTCGCGTGGTGCGGATTCGGGATGGCGTCGTGCTGACGGCTGGCCCGCGCCTGGAGACGGTACACGTGTTCGCGATGGACACGGGTGTCGCGTTGTGCGATCTGGCGTTTCGTCAGCCGAGCGCCGGTACGACGTCGGAAGTAGAGATACCGTTGGCGTACGCGAAGGGCGTTCTAGCGGGTCCGGATGGGCGCGCGATCGTGGGGTACGATGTTCGCACCGGGACGCGGTTGTGGTCGCGGCCATTGGCGGAGGATCCGGTGGGGATGTTCGAGCCGGCCGAAGGGACGTTGGTGGTTACCGGTGCGAGTGGTTATTGTTGGATGCTGGATACGCGGAGCGGGCAAGTTCTGCTGGAGCGACGGTTTGACGAACTGCCCGGTGGACCGGTTGACGGCGTGTTGGATTCGGGCGTTTTGGTGCTGAGCGGGGTCGAGGAGACGGCGGATGGGTATCGGTGGAGTTTGGCGGGCGTTGATCTGAGCGCTGGCGACGGTGTCGAGACGCTGTGGACAAGGGATTTCATCGGTACCGTCGTCGGGCCGCATCTGAACGAGTTGGCGGGAGTGATTCCGGTCGTGACGATGGAGCCGACCGCGCGTGATGCGGAGGCGCATCGAGAGGGCCGGATGCGGAATTCGTGGTATCGTCAGTCGGTGGTCCTGATCGACAAGCGCACGGGTGAGTCGGTTGGCGAAACGTTGTACCCTGAGATTCCCGGCGAGCGGTTGACGGGCGAGATGGCTGTGTGGCCCGGGAGATTGGCGTTGCAGACGACACGCGGCGTGGTGACGTACGGCACGACGACGGAGCAGGATGCCGGCGGCGATTCGGAGGGAGTGGATTGAGTATGATGAAGGGCTCGGTGATGTTGCGGAGGGTGTGTTGTGCCGGTTTGGTCGCAGCCGCGGTGTCGGTCGCGTCCGCGGACGGTGGGCGCCCCAAGCACATCACACCGGAGGCTGAGGCCGCCATCGAGAAGGGGCTGAAGTACTTGGCGCAGACGCAAGGGCGTGACGGGGCGTGGCGGAACGAGGGGCGGTACGGCCGTTATCCCGTGGCGATGAGCGCGCTGGCGGGATTGGCGATACTCATGGACGGTACGACGACCACGCAGGGGCGTTATGCGCCGCAGGTGGATCGGACAGCGAAGTTCTTCTTGAACTCGACGAAGCCGTCGGGGTTAATTACGCGCGGGGGGGACGATTCGCGGCCTATGTACGGGCACGGATTCGGGATGTTGTTTCTAAGCCAGTTGTACGGGATGAGCGAAGATGTCGAACGGGAGCGGCAATTGAAGCACATGTTGGACCGGGCTGTGGAGTTGACCGCGCGGGCGCAGAGTCGAGTGGGGGGGTGGATTTATCAGCCTACGAGCGGCGGCGACGAGGGGTCGGTGACGATCACGCAGGTGCAGGCGCTTCGTTCGTGTAGGAATGCGGGCGTGTCGGTCCCGAAGCAAGTGATCGACGACGCGATGGGGTATCTGGAGTTGTCGATGAACAGCGACGGGGGGATCGCGTATCGGGCGAACCACCCAGGTCCGTCACGCCCGGCGATCACCGCGGCTGCCGCGTGCTGCTGGTTCAACGGGGGGGAGTATGACAATCCACTCGCACTTCGCGCGATGAAATATGCGAAGGATAACATCCACATCAACTCGTCGACCGGTCATTGGTACTATGCGCACTTGTATATGGCGCAGGTGTTGTATCTGGCCGGAGAGGAAGAGTGGGATCAGTATTTTCCGGAGATGCGTGACAAGCTGTTGCGCATGCAGTCGGAAAACGGATCCTGGGATGATCGGAGTGTGGGCCCGGTGTACGGTACATCGGTCGCACTGATCATATTGCAATTGCCGTACAGTCAGTTGCCCATCATGCAGCGATAGTGTGGCTGCCAACTTATTGAACTAGAGACAGTTACTCGAGAAACACAGATGAATGATGAATGCGCATCGCAGTCCGCACCCGCGGCGGTCCCGGCTGGCGCGGCTGAGCTGGAGGCGGTCGAGCGGTTGAAAGAGGGGTACGAACGCATCCGTCGCGAGATGGGGCGGGTGATCGTGGGTCAGGACGAAGTCCTGGACCAGCTTCTGGTCGCGATTCTGTCGAACGGGCACGTGATACTGGAGGGCGTCCCGGGGCTGGCGAAGACGTTGATGATATCGACGGCCGCCCGCTGCCTGGCCTTGTCGTTCAACCGGATTCAGTTCACTCCGGACTTGATGCCGTCGGATATTACCGGGACGGACGTGATTCAGGAGGACAAAGCCAGCGGTCACCGAGAACTGAAGTTCATCGCGGGTCCGATCTTTGCGCACGTCATTCTTGCGGACGAAATCAATCGGACGCCGCCGAAGACGCAGGCGGCGCTCTTGGAAGCGATGCAGGAACGGCAGGTGACGGTGGGGACTGAGCGGCACGAGTTGGCGCAACCGTTTTTCGTCTTGGCGACGCAGAACCCCATCGAACAGGAGGGGACGTATCCGCTGCCGGAGGCGCAGCAGGACCGGTTCATGTTCAAGGTCTTCGTGAACTACCCGAGCTACGAGCAGGAATACCAGATCGCGGAACGGACCACGGTCGCGGGCGAGGTGTCGGTGGAGAAGGTGTTCACCGGTAATGAGATCATTGGGTTTCAGCAGCTTGTGCGGCGGATTCCTGCCGCGACGGATGTGATTCGACACGCGTTGGATCTGGTTCGCGCGACGCGCCCCAACGAGGACGACGCGCCGGAGTTCGTGAAGAAGATGCTGACATGGGGAGCGGGGCCACGAGCGGTTCAGTCGTTGATCCTGGGCGGAAAGGCCCTGGCGGCGCTTCGCGGAAGGGTCCATTTGTCGGCGGACGACGTTCGTGATCTGGCGCGGCCGGTGTTGCGTCACCGGATCGTGACGAATTATTCAGCCGAGGCTGAGGGGTATACACCGGATCGCGTGATCGAAGAGTTGCTGGACGTAATACGTCCGAACGAGACGGAATTGGAGCGTCATGAACGATTCGGCAAACTACTTTCGTCCTGACGTACTATCGAAGATCGGCCGGCTGGAACTGCGCGCGCGGCGCGTGGTCGAGGGATTCTTGAGCGGACTGCACAAAAGCCCGTACAAAGGGTTCAGTGTGGAGTTCGCCGAACACCGCCAGTACGTGCCGGGTGACGACGTTCGCCATTTGGATTGGCGGGCGTACGCAAAGACCGATCGTCTGTTGATTAAGGAGTATGAGGTCGAGACGAATCTGCGCACGCACGTGGTGCTGGACTGTTCGGGGTCGATGGCGTATCCGGAACACGACGCGCGCGACGGATTGATGACCAAGTGGGATTACGCAGCCACATTGGCGGCCTGTTTGGCGCATGTGTCGCATCGGCAGCAGGACGGGGTGGGACTGACGCTGTTCGATCGGGAGATTCGTAGGCAGTTGCCGGTGTCGACGAGCCGGGCGGGGTTGATCGGGCTGGTGCAGTGTTTGGAAGATACGGCGCCGGACGAAGCCACGGATACGAAGATTGTGTTTCAGCATTTGGCGGAGCAGATGCCGCGGCGGGGGCTGGTGGTGCTGATTTCAGATTTGCTGACGGATTTCAATGACATCGTCAATGGGCTGCAGAGGTTTCGGTTCAGCCAGCACGACGTGTTGGTGATGCACGTGCTTGATCGTGACGAGTTGGAGTTTCCGTTTACGGATCAGACATTGTTCGAGGGAATGGAGGATCTGGACGTCGAAATTCGGACCGATCCGCAGTCGTTGCGGCGGAGCTACATCGAGGCTGTTCAGGGGTTCGTGTCGCGAATTCGGGGGACGTGTCTGGATCATGGGATCGACTACGCGTTGTTGAGTACGGCTGATCCGTTGGATGTGGCGTTGACGCGGTTTCTGGCGAATCGGATGCATCGGCAGAGGTCGACGGCGTGAAGAGAACCGAAAACCGAAAGATGAGAAACGGAGAACCAAGAAAAACGGATTAACGCAGAGGGCGCGGAGGCGCGCCGGAATGGAGGGGAGCGGCGCTGAGGTGGGATGATGGAAGAACGGAAAAAGAATTTAGCCACAGAGGACACAGCGGGCACAGAGAGAAGAGGGATGGGAAGTTGGAAGCGCGAGGGGCGGAAGTTGATGGTTGACGGCAGGATAGTTGTGAGGGTCGGCGGTAAATGATGGGCGTGTCGGTTGTTGCTGCGTTTGTTTGGCCATCGTTGTTTTTGGGTGGCGCGTGCGCGGTGAGCGTGCCGGTGATTATTCACCTGCTGGCGCGGCGGCGGTTTAAACGGATTCGCTGGGCGGCGGTTGAGTTTCTGTTGCAGGCAGAGCGCCGGAACCGGCGGCGCATCCGTCTTGAAGATTTGATTCTGATGTTAATGCGGTGTCTGGCGGTGCTGTTGATCGCGATGCTTGTGGCGCGGCCGTTTTTCAGGCCGGAGGGGTTGGCTGCGCTGCTGGGCGGGTCGGATCGTACGGAGCGGATCTTCGTGCTGGATGATTCGTTCAGCATGGGATACGAGGTTGGGGACGAGACGGTTTTCGAGCGGGCCAAGCGCGGAGTGGTACAGATCATCGAGCTGCTGCGCGAGCAGTCGCCGCACGACACGGTGACGGTATTGCGGACGTCGGCGATGGAGACGCCCGTGTCGGCCGGCGTGTTCTTGGATGAACGGCAGACGGCGGACCTGTTCAGCCGGATCGACGGGATGTCGGTTTCGCAGCACGGATTGTCGTCGCGGGATGTGTTCGCGTCGTTGCGGCGGATGTTGGACGAACAGCCGGAGACGGTGAACGTCGCGGTGTATGTGTTGAGTGATTTTCAGCGGAAGGACTGGGGGGGGGGAAACGCCGAAAGCCGAGAAGGCGAGGC
>JAJDDS010000061.1 GCA_029260195.1 Phycisphaerae bacterium | reverse complement strand
CTACCCAGAGCGCAGTCGCTTCGCTCGGAATGACAGCGGTATGTCACTTGGGGGGAAAAAGGGGGGGATCAGTGGGTCAGGCTAACCTAGATAAGGGATGAGGGGGTCTGGCTTACTTATGACAGGAGGGGGCGAGATCATCGGATACAACGGCATACATGGCGTCGCCGTCTTTCTTCGCTTGGCGCGTCTTCGCGATCTCTGCGCTGCTCTGCGTCCTCTGCGTTGATCCGCTTTTCCCGAAGCCGGGTGGAAGGATGGAAACGGGGGACGTTCTAGTTCTTGGAGGGGGGAGGGGGGGACATTCTTCTTTTTGGGGGGCATCCTTGCGTCGGTGATGCCCCGCGCTTGCGCTTGGGGCTCTGATCGATGTCGCCGAAAGTGTCACCGACCCTGCCACATCCCCCCACAACTTGCCGCTCGCCACATTGGCTGCGGGCTGCTAGGATTTGTCACCATGCAAGCCTGGGCCATCATCGTTGATTCGTTCCGCGACGCCAAGGAGCGAAAGATCTTCTGGATCATGATCGGGATCAGCGGGATCATCGCCGCCGCCATGTTCTGCATCTCCTTCACCGATCACGGGATCGATATCATGTTCGGCTCCTGGACGTTCGACACGTCGGACTGGCAGACCGACGGCCAGCCGCTGGCGTCCACGTTCGGCGCGGGCATCGTGCAGCAGATCTCCGACAACTACCTCGGCTGGCTGGGGATGATCGTAGCCCTCGTCGCCACCGCCTCGATCTTTCCGTCGCTGATGGAGCCGGGCAACATCGACATCGTCGCATCCAAGCCGATCGACCGGCGCGTCTTGTTCATGGGCCGGTACGTCGGAGCGATGGTGTTCATGCTGGTGCAAGCCGCGATCTTCGTGGGGCTGACGTTCGTGGTGATGGGCGTGCGGTGGGGGTACTGGGCGTGGGCGTACCTGTGGGTTCTGCCATTGACGGTCCTGCTGTTCAGCTATCTGTTCGCGTTCAGTGCGCTGTTCGGCGTCTGGACGCGGCGGGCGATGACGTCGTTGATGATGACTATGGTGGCGTGGTTTTTCATCTTTCTGATCCAAACGTTGAACAGTCTGATGCTCATGGAGCCGGAGTTCGACACGGACGGCCGGTGGCGTCGCACAGCCGCCGCGGTTCACTGGGTTGTACCCAAGACTCAGGACATTCCGATCATCGCCGGCAAACTGTTGGGCGGTGACTCGATCGGGGATGTGATCGCGGCGGAGAACCTCCCGCGCGACGCGCGGCGGGATTTTCACGAAGCGATGGCAGCCGAGCGGGCGATCAAAGCGTCGGTCAAGCCGCTGGCGTCGATCGGCTCGTCGTTGGCGATCGAGGCGGCGCTGATCCTGTTGGCGATGTGGCGGTTCAATCGTCGTGATTTCTGACATTCCCACGGTGAACAGAGCCGCGACCGTTAGGGAGCGGACCCGGCGCAGATCCGCATACACACGTCCTAGACGCCCCAGCATCCTCTCACCCAAAGAGTGTTGACCTCCCCGTGAACCCGCCGCGCATTGCCTACGTCATCACCGATTTGCGCACCGGAGGAGTCCCCCTGCATCTGTTGCGCTTGGCGCCGGCCATTCGCGATTGCGGGTTCGATCCGTACGTGATATCCCTCGCGCCGCGCGGCGCGGTGGCCGACCCATTGGAGGCTGCGGGCGTCGAGACGGACTCGTGCGATGCGCGGGGACCGTGGGACGTGGGAGTGATTGCGCGGTTGGCGTCGGCGCTGCGTCGTCTGCGTCCCCATTTGGTCCATTCGTTCCTATTCCACGCGAACGTCGCCTCGCGGTGTGCGGTTCCCTTGGCCGGGCGGTCGCGTCGTCGATTGATCTGCGAGATTCAGACGGTGGAGATCGAGCGCCGGTGGCACTTGGTGGTGGGGGGGCTGACGCATCGGATGGGAGCCTGCGTTGTGGGCAATTCGCCGTCGGTGGTGGAGCATCTGCGGCGTGCGGCGCGTATGTCACCGCGATTGTTGCGGTGCATTCCGGGCGGCGTGGATGTGGACGCGATTCGCGAGGCGAAGGCGGTGGACCGCGCTTCGCTTGGGATCGACGCGGATGAGCCGATCGTGTTGTGGGCCGGGCGACTCGATCCGGTGAAAGGCCTGGACGAGTTGATTGACGCGTTCGCGGATGTATCGGAGCGCACCGGCGCTCGGCTGCTGCTCGCCGGCGACGGGGAATATGGCGATGCGGTGCGTCGCCGGGTGATGGCGCGGGCATTGGAAGATCGCGTGGTTCTGCTGGGGCGACGGGCGGACGTGCCGGGTTTGCTGAAACTGGCGGACGTGTTCGCGCTCCCGTCCTACACCGAGGGGATGCCCAACGCGCTGTTGGAAGCGATGGCCGCCGGGTGCGCGGTGGTGGCCACGGACGTGGCGGGGTGTCACGACGTTGTCACCCACGAGCGCACGGGATTGTTGGTTCCCGCGCGCGACGCGGAACGCTTGGCGCGGGCGATCGTGCGGTTGCTGGAGGACCGAGCGTTGTCGCGTCACGTGGCGTCGAACGCCGCCAAAC
>JAJDDS010000007.1 GCA_029260195.1 Phycisphaerae bacterium | reverse complement strand
CGCGCGGTCTAACAGGCGCATGGACGCCGACGGGCGCGCGCTATTTGCGCGGCGGGCTGGCGCGCTTCATCTTTCTTCTCTATTGATGGCGCCGCCCCGCTGGCGCACAGCGCGCCCGCGGGTCAAGCGCAGAATCGTTAGGCAGCAGCCGAACTCGTCGCAGTCCGGGGGCTCCATGAGCCGGTACGCAAAGTTGTGTCGCTTGGGTTGTCGAGCCTTGGCAGCCGCGCTGGTTGGCCTGTTGGCGTCCTGCGGTGACGAGGTGGTGGCGCCCGCCCCTGAGCTGCTCGTTATCGGCACGGAGTACGCCTTTGAAGCACCCCAACAGACTGCATCGGGCATCGTAACCGTCCGGCTCCGCAACAACGGCGTCGAGGAACTCCATAACGTGGCCGTGGTGCGGCTGACCCACGACCACACCCTCCAGGATTTCGTCGAGTCGAAGGCCAGAGATCCGATCTCCCCTGCCTGGGCGGTCCACGTGGGGGGCGTCGAATCGATTCCGCCCGGAGCCGAGGCCGACGTTGTGCTGGACCTGAGCCCGGGCCCGCACCTACTCGTGTGCTACCACGAGCTTCGCCAACCCGGAGAGATCCGTGGCCAACCACACCACGCGCTCGGAATGATCGCGCCGCTTGAGGTCACCGGGCGGCCGACGAACGTCCCTGAGCCGGAGTCAGACGCAACTCTGGCCATGTTCGACTACGGGTTTAGCCTGTCCAAGCCCCTCGTTGAGGGACCGCAGGTGCTGCACGTGATTGGAGCCGGACCTCAAGACCACAACGTCCTGCTGTGGCGACTTGCGGAAGGTCGGTCGCCGGCAGATCTGATCGAATGGCTGGAGTCGGACCGAACTTCAGCTCGGCCGGCGCAGCCACTTGGAGGGATGACTGCCCTTTCGGCCGGGGAACAGGCCTATCTCCCCCTCAATCTCGAGCCCGGCGAGTACGTCCTTGTGTGCTTGGTGAGCGATCGCGAAGACCACCGATTCCATGTGTCACACGGCATGGCACTGGAGTTCAGCGTCTCGTGATCAGTAGTTACACGTCGACGAGGTTCTGTATAACACGGGGCTGAACCTGACGCGGAAAGGCATTGTGGTTGACCACGGACCTCCAGGCCGCGCAGGTTAGCCCCAAATCCGTTAGGTGGTAGGGATGAGCGACGGCTGGTGGCCGACACCCAGCAGGAACGGCGGACCGCTTGAAGTCATCAGCGGCCATTCAAGGCGGACGCCTGGTTAGCAGTGATGCCCTAGCAACCTATTCCGAGGCACACCGAATACCGATTGGAGGAGGAGCGAAGCGATGACTGATCAATGGCTGTTTAAGAGCGAAACTTATGATAACTGCAATTGCGCTGTGAATTGTGGTTGCCAGTTCAACTTGCCGAGCACCCACGGCCATTGCCAGTCGGCATTCGTCGGTAACATCGTTGAAGGTCACTTCAACGACACCCCGATTTCGGGGCTGAACTGGGCGGGACTTTACAAATGGCCTGGCGAAATCGCAGAGGGAAATGGAAAACGCCAGATCGTTATCGACGAACGTGCGGATGAAGCCCAACGGAGCGCACTTGAAACAATTATCTCAGGTGGGGCATGCGAACCATTGAGCAATCTTTTCTCCGTATTCGCGTCTACGTGCTCGGAATGCTGCGAGACATTGTTCCTCCCGATTGAACTCGAAGCGAATTTGGAACTCAGAACCGCAAGGGTCGATATCCCGGGCATTATGAGGAGCAGCGGCGAACCGATAATCAACAAATTTAATGGTCAGCCGTACCACGTTGCGCTGGCACGTCCTAGTGGCAGTTTCGAGTTTACCTATGCAGAAATCGGACTAGGCACGACCTCCGTGACGGGTGACATGGAGATGGCGTTCGAAGATTCATGGGCCCATTTCTGTGTTCACCACTTCAATCAGGATGGGTTGGTCCGCGAAAGATCAAGGCTCACAGCATGGCTTGGCGCATAAATCCGTGCTCGCGTGGAAAGCTCGGCAGCATGACGGGTTCTCTCACTAAGACGAAGCGTTATCCCGTGAGTTCGGCTCGCGTGCTTGAGGTGGTCCTTCGTCGAGACCGGGAAGTAGTAACGTTTGTTCTTGTAACAGTGATTGCAGCATGTTGGCTGTATCTCTTAGCTGGAGCGGGAACGGGCATGTATCCCCACGAGATGGCCGTGCTTGTGCCGATGCAGATGAACATGGAGGCTTCGATGCCAGGCACGGCAAGCATGTCCGGCCACGGGACGATGGCGGCAAGCGGTCAATCGAGCACGGGGAACATGTTGATATCACTGGTCACGTGGACGTCCGGCCATGCGCTTGTCATGTTTTCGATGTGGTGGCTCATGATGATTGCAATGATGCTACCAAGCGCAGCACCTATGGTGCTATTACACGCTACGGTTACGAGAAAGCCACTTGCGCGTGCTGACGACGCCGGACCAGACGCCCCTCCACAACGACTGCGTTGGACCACGACCGCGTTCATCGCCGGCTATTTGGCTATGTGGGGAGCGTTCAGTCTGGTTGCGGTAGTTGCGCAATGGGCACTCGAGCGCGGAGAGCTTCTCTCCGCCATGATGATGTCGACAAGCAAACTTTTGGGTTCGGGTCTGTTGCTAGCGGCCGGCGTCTGGCAACTAACCCCGTTCAAGACAGTATGCCTGCGCCATTGCAGGTCTCCGATAAGCTTCCTGTCTACGCATTGGCACCCGGGCGTCGGGGGCGCATTCAGGATGGGCATTGAGCACGGCGTATTCTGCCTAGGCTGTTGTTGGTTTTTAATGACCCTCCTGTTCTATGGGGGCGTCATGAACCTGATTTGGATTATTGGGCTCGCGTTGCTCGTTCTCGCAGAAAAAGCTATGCCCGCTGGCGTCGCGTTCGGAAGAGTAACGGGTCTGCTGCTCATCGCGTTGGGTGTCTGGCTCGGTTTCACGGCCTTCTGAGTTGGGCGTTCTTGTTCCGCTTCGGGGCAACCGCAGACGGAGTATGGTCGCACAGCTGATGCCGGGCGTTAGGCACACTCCGCTACGCTCCTGCTTCCCGAAGCAGATCCAGCTAGGGCTCCTCTGTACCCCCAACTCGCTCCCAGGCTTATATTCTGATCTATGAAGCTCGCCGCCGTTATCCACTCTAGCCCCGAGATCCTCGGCGGCACCCCGGTCTTCGCCGGCACGCGCGTCCCGGCCCAAGGCCTGTTCGACTATCTGGAGGGGGGCGAGTCGCTCGATGAGTTTCTTCGGCAGTTCCCGTCGGTCACTCGTGCGCAAGCTATTGCAGCCCTTGAATTTGCAAAAGAGTCCGTACTGACCGGTGCGCGTCCTTCTTGACGAGAACCTGCCGGCCGAACTTGCGGCGCTAGTCCGCAATGCCTCAGCGGCCACTGTGAGGTCCGAAGGGTGGAGCGGCATCACGAACGGGGAGCTGCTGCGGCGAATCGCCGGCCGATTCGATGCCTTGCTGACCATGGATCAAAACCTCCCGCATCAGCAGAACCTCAAGCAGTTGCCATTTGGCGTTGTTATGATTCGGGCCCGATCCAACCGAATGGTCGACCTCGTGCCGCTCCTACCAGCTATCGGTGAGGCAGTGAGCAACGTTCAGCCAGGCGAACTCCGCTTGGTCGGTGCCTAACACAACGTTGAACGGGACGGGCGCGCGTAGCTCCGTTTGCAAAGCCGCGGCCGCGCCCCAATGTTATTGGAAGGATGGCGCGATCGCTCAGTCCCGATGCCGCGCCCGCCAGCTAACGTTAAGCCGTTAGGCAGCTATGAGAAGTCTATGAAGCTGTGGAAGATCAACTGCATGGAGGATCGCTACCCAGGCTGTGGCACCGGTGGTACCGCCACCAGTGCGTTGCGTGGGTTGGTACGCGAAGTGGGGCTACAGCCTTCAGGGTCCGGCGAAGGGCGAGCGCGGATGGGCACGTGCTCGCACCGCGTTGCAGAAAATCGCCGTCGGCGACTACGTCGTCGTGGCCCTACGCGGCCACCGTGCTGG
This sequence comes from Phycisphaerae bacterium, assembly GCA_029260195.1. Classification (GTDB taxonomy): domain Bacteria; phylum Planctomycetota; class Phycisphaerae; order UBA1845; family UBA1845; genus OFTM321. The sequence continues at coordinate 5,492 of JAJDDS010000007.1, read as the reverse complement.
ACGGATCGGTGAGGTCACGGGCGAGTCGAGAGTCTGGGACCCAGAGGGTTGTTTGTACGGCAGGAAGCCCGTTGCCAACCTGTTGGTTGTCCCGACCGGCATTGATCCGTCCACGGAGCCCACACGGTGGAACCGTTGGGTTCGAGCCCACATTTCACGGTGACGGTCCGAGTCCATCATCGCCGCAAGCGAATCCGGGTGCGAAGGATTACCAGCACGAGCAACGCGGTAGGAGAACGAGATTGCCGAAGAGCACGGTGACGCCCCAGTTCGCGTCGGCTACGTTGCCGCTTGCCAGGTAGTCGCTGAGATGGACCCATCCGGCGCCATACAGGAAGATGGAGGGAATCACGGCCGCGGCGAGCCAGAAGTGATCCCGGAACCACCAGCAGCTGAGCCCGGCGATGCCAAGATGGTAGAACGCCAGTTCGCTCTGGAACGGGCTGGGTGACCATCCGACCGCATCGGACACCGTTTTCGCGAGAACGGTGTGGCCGACAAAGGCCCAGAGACCGTTCACCCCGAGGCCGAGCACCAGCAGGTGCAGCAGCACTGATTCCACACGCTCTTGCCCTCCGGTCATCTTGCCCGTACCCCAGAGGGCCAAGAAAGGCAGCGCGATCCAGAACAGCTCGCCCCCGACTGCCCAGCGGATCAGGAACGCCAGCCCGACGAGCCGAAGAAGGCGATGGACCGCCTCGAGTGGTCGCGTGGGTCGGGATGTGAGCGGCGACGCCAGCCATTGGCCGTCCGGCACGAGGCTGCCATCGCGACGGTACAGGTAGGTTCCAACGACCAGCAGGACGGCGAGGGAGGCGAGTGCGGCGAGCGACCCCGCCAGGAGTTGTATCACCCCCCAGCCCATCATCCAGAGCGCCAGGCCCGCGGCACCGAAGGGTCTCGTCGGCCTATTCAGTAGCGAGAGGCCGAGCACGACCTCCACCCAGCCGACGACGGGGACGATCCAGCCGCCGGAGAGGCCCCAGGACAGAAACAGGTCCGCGGCCTGGGAGGGGTCCGTGAGCTTCGCGCCTCCTCCGAAGACGAACCCCACCCCAAGCAGAATGATGAGTGACTCCATCAGCCGTCCCTCCCGGAAGCGGCTGCACCATCGTCGGACCCGTTCATGCCCCGTGCAACCTCCGCGAGGCGTTCGGCCCCTTCGATCATGGACTTCAGTCGTCTCGCTCCCAGTCCCTCGGCAATGGCCGTGTGGACCACGGTCAGTTCCTTGTCGAGGCGGGAGAGCAGTGCCGTTCCCCTGCGCGTGGGGCGCTGCAACACCACGCGACGGTCGTCGGGGTTGGCGGCCCGCGCGACGAGGCCACGCTCCACCAGCGGGTCGAGCAGCCGCGTGACGTCCGAAGGCGACGTGCGCTCCGGCCCAGGGAGAGATCGTTAGTCAATTATCGTGAAGCGGGCGTGATGCCATCTCACGTCGGGCATCTCACGAACGGGGCTACGACTGGTTCCGCACGCGAAGCGCCGCCGAACAAGGCGTTGAAGCTGACGCGGATGAGCGCGGGCTGGCGATCCAGATTTGGCCGCGCAGCTTAACGCCAGAGCGTTATACCGCGTGTCCGCCTCGAGCTCCTTCTCTATCGAACCGTTTTCCCTTCCAAGTTGCGAGACACGCCAGGTCCTCATAGGCTTCAGGCTGCCCCCGGGGAGGCGATTCAATGACACCCACGACGCGTGACCGAGTTCTGGAAGTGATCAAGAACCTCCCGCCAGATACATCCGTTGAAGAGGCCATGGAACGCCTCTACTTCCTGGCGGAAATCGAGCAGGGGCTTCGGCAGGTTGAGCGAGGTGAAGTCCTCTCGCACGAAGAGGCCAGGGACCGGCTGCTTGGCCAGGAATGAGTCGAGTCGTATGGACGCTACGGGCGGTCGAAAACGTGGAGGCCATCCGTGCGTATATCGAGCGCAGTTCCGTGCGGTATGCGGCTTTGCATGCGGAACGTCTGTTCGCTGCCGCTGAGCGCCTCCAGCGGTTTCCGGAATCGGGCCGTATCGTCCCGGAGCTTGAGCGCACCGACATCCGAGAGCTCGTAGTGGGGTCGTATCGCATTGTGTATCTGCTTGGGACGGATGTGGTGCACATTCTTACGGTGTTTCACGGCGCCCGCTTGTTCCCGATAGATATGAACGCGGTATAACAGGCGCATACGCTGGACGTTAGGCAACATCCAACCCCCTTGCGCGTAGTACGCCGTTGGCGTAGTTTGATCTATGCGCTTCGTAGAGACGCCTATCTTCACGACAACCATACGAAGCGCCTTGGCCGAGGAGGACTACCGCGCCCTCCAGGTCGCCTTACTCCTTCGCCCTGAGCAGGGTCCTGTCATTCCCCGCTCGGGTGGCCTTCGCAAGGTGCGGTGGGCTGGAAGCGGCCGTGGCAAGCGTGGTGGGCTGCGGATCATCTACTACCGGCACCCAGCCGAGGAGACGTTCTACATGCTCTACGTCTTTGCGAAGAGCGCCCAGGAGGACCTGACTCCGTCACAACTCCAGACTCTCCGTCGGCTGATGCAGGAGGAACTCGAATGAAGTCATCTGATTTCAAGAAGCTCGTGGCCAGTGTGAAGCAGGCTGGCAAGATCCGTCGTGGGCAGCTGCCTCCAGCGCGGGTCACCGCATTCCAGCCTGCCGACATCAAGGCCATTCGCCACCAGCTGGACGTCACCCAGGCCGAGTTTGCAATGATGATCGATGTCAGTGTGGCGACACTTAGAAACTGGGAGCAGGGCCGGCGCATGCCAGAGGGGCCTGCCCGGGCGCTTCTGCGGGTCGCCTCTGTGGACCCCGAGGCTGTAGCCATGGCGCTCACTGCCTGAAGCCAAGTTGCCTAACCAGCGTTTGGAGCCGTCGGCCGCGGAGGATGGCACGCCGGGCTTGGCGCGGGATATAATCTTCTAGCGGTCGCGCCCGCCCGGCGCGAGGACGCGGCCGCAGCTCAAACGCAAGCCGTTAGATGGCGAACAGGCCTGATGTGGTGGAGGTAGCGTGGGCCTTGATACCGTCGAACTGATAATGCGGTTCGAGGATGAGTTCGACATTTCCATCTCCGACGCGGACGCGTCGCAGCTTGGCTCTCCGGAGATGCTCCTGGAGTACCTCGCCATGCGCATGGGTGCGCCTCCGGGTGGCCACTGCCGCACGCTTCGAGTCTTTCACCGCCTTCGCCGCGCTCTCCTGGCCGTGCGGCCGGACCTCCCTCGCGACATCCCGCTCGATTCGCCGCTGGGGAAGATCGCTGACAAAGACGATTGGCCCGACCTGTGGACCGCCGTTCGGCTTGCCGATGGTGACAACTCGTGGCCCACGACCCTTCCGTGGCCATCCTGGTGGCGGGACGGGCTGCGGACCCTTCGGCACCTGGTCCTTGAACTGGCCGTGTCGGATGTTCCACACCCCGGCGGTGGGGGTGAGCCGTGGACGCGAGAAGAACTCAGCCTCAGGGTCCGCGACATCATCCGGGACCAGACCGCCACTCGTCTCGACTTCGACAAACGCAAGTCATTCAGGGACTTAGGTATTGACTAACCGCCAGCTAACACCTATAAGGCCTCCCTTGTCAAGCGCACGCAGTTCGACAACACGGGGTGGGGTGGTCCCTGTCAAATACGGCGGCTTCAGCATCGAGCGGTTCTGACTTTCATTTCACACTTGGTGCAGATGTTCTGCACCAAACACCCATCGAGGCTCTGCGATGCAGGGAAGCACCCATCGTTCCCTGCGGCCTAGAAATTCACCTGTGCCCTCGTACCGTCCTCCTCAAACGCCGACCTCATCCATTGGTGGCATGGTCAGTTAGCTCCAGGCTCGGGTGAGGGGCAGAACATCCTCGTCGCTGAATCGATTGTGCTGGAGCGAAAGCGGGTGTCCAATCAAGCGCCGGGGTTCCGGGCATCGCTGTCCCTGACGGGCTCGGTATCGTGGTCGGTGCCACACGCCGTTTCCCTGAGCACGTCGTTGAGGACTTCACCCCTGCGGACGAGTTAGGCGTCGGGCTCACCCACTTCCCTCCGTTGCTAGGCGGTCAAGAACTTCTCTTGGTCGAACACGTTGTCTTTCTTCCAGATGTAGTAGACGGCACGAGCGAGCTTGTGGGCCAGCACCGTCAGGGCCTTGCCTTTGCCATGTTTACGCTCGAGCCGTGCGTAGTACTTCTTTCCCTCTTCGTTTTTTCTCAAGAAGCCGACCGCTGCCTCCGAGAAGGCCCACTTCAAGTGCACATTGCCGATCTTCCTGCCGGAGCTGCCCGTGATCTTGCCGGCCGACTCCTTGGCACATTTCACCAGCCGGGCATAGGAGGCCAGCTCCGGCGGCCTCTCGAAGCGGTTGATGTCGTGGATCTCATAGAGCATCACCAGGGAGAGGATCTTGCCGATTCCCGGCACCGTGCGGAGACGATACAGCGTGTTGTGATCGTGATCCTTGGCGGTGCGCAGGATGAAGTACTCGAGCTCCCTGAGCATCTGGTCGTAGTAAGCCAGCAGCCCGAGATCGACCTCGATCGTCTTGTGGACACTGGGGTCAGCGAAGCGCTCGACCACACCGCTCTGGTTGCTCGCATAGGTGAGCTGCTTATTGAACTCGGGCAGGTTGAACTGGCTGTTGGTGTTCTGGATGTGGGCCAAGAGTTCGGCGCGTTTGCGCCTGAAGTGGAGGCGGCGTCTCAGCAGGTCGCGGGTGGCTCGCATCTCCGGCGGGTAGACGTAGGCCTGGGGGATCATCCCGCCGCGCAGCAGGGTCGCGATCTTCAAGGCGTCAATTCTGTCGTTCTTGGCCTTGCCGCCGTGGATCGCTTTCATGTAGAGGGCGTGGCCCAGGACGAAGTGGATGCTCTCACGACGGCAGAGATCGGCAAGCCAGTACCAGGTGAACATACATTCGACCGCGACGACGAGATCTTCGCGGTACGGGCCCACCGCTTTGAGGAAGGCGTCCGGATTCGCCCGCATGTTGCGGTGCAGGAGCACCTCGCCGGCCTGGTTGAGGATGCAGAGGTACATCGAGCGTGCGTGCAGGTCGATGCCGCAGTAGTATTGGTGTTGCTGGGTGTAGAATCTCATGATGGTCTCCTCCTCGGTTGAACGATTGGCCTCAGACACTGATCTAGTATGTCTTGGAGGAGGCCTTCATGAGTATCAGGCGCATGGACCCGACCGAGCGCGCCGAACACTAGAGCTCAGTAGAACACTGGCCGCGCGCTCGGCAGGTCATGCGCAGGCCGTTGGACCGATTCCCGTAATGGAGGACTAAAGGATGAAGAAAGCCCCTTTGACTAACCTCGCGCGCATTGTGGTCTCATGCGTTCTGTGGCTGCTGCCGTCGGTCACGCCGGCTGTAGCCCAGGCCCCAGAGGCACAGGCGGCGACCTACCTCAAGGAGCAGTGGCAGTCGAGCGGTGCCCCTGGCGTCTCGATGGCCGTTGCATACAAGGGGAAGATCGTCTTCTCCACGGGCGTCGGCTTCGCGGACCTC
>JAJDDS010000600.1 GCA_029260195.1 Phycisphaerae bacterium | reverse complement strand
CTCTGTGCCCTCTGTGGTTAGGTCCTTTTTCCCTTCGTCCTCCACGTTGACGTCACTCCCCCCACCGCAGCGCGTCTCCGCGATCTCCGCATCCTCCACGCTCTTTGCGTCAATCCGTTCTCTCCGTTTCTCTCACCTTTCGGTTTTCGGATTTCCCCCCTTGCTTCCCTCGCCGTTCCCCGCGAGGCTGCGTGTCGTTCGAGATTCGTTCTCACCACGAACCCGACGGAGCGCCGCCGCCATGGATGCCGAAACGACCCGCCTTCGCAACGCCATCCTCGCCTCGCCGTCCTACACACTGGCGGAGGAGGACACCGAGTTCCTCAAGAGCGACGCCGTCAGAGGCCTCCGTCTCGAACTCGAACTCCTCAAGCCCGAACTCGGTCAGCGCGAACAAGGCGTTGATTCCACCATCGTCGTCTTCGGCGGGACCCGCATCGTCGAAGCCCAACGCGCCCGCGCCGATCGCGACGAATCCATTCGCGTGCTGGATGCCGATCCAAAAGATCCGAAGAAGCAGCGTGACGTCAGAATCGCCGAACGCGTTCTCGCCAAGGCCCACTACTACGACGAAGCCCGCGAACTGGCCCGACTGGTCTCCACGACGTGCCAAGTCCACGGGCGTTGCGAGTTCGTCATCGTCACCGGTGGCGGACCGGGCGTCATGGAAGCCGCCAACCGCGGCGCCCACGACGTCGGGGCCAAGTCCATCGGGCTCAACATTACCCTCCCCAGTGAGCAGTTCCCTAATCCCTACATCACACCCGAGCTGTGCTTCCAGTTCCGGTATTTCGCCATCCGCAAGATGCACTTCCTCATGCGCGCCCGCGCTCTCGTCGCCTTTCCCGGAGGATTCGGCACCCTCGACGAACTCTTCGTCACGCTCACCCTCATTCAGACCGGCAAAACCGACCGCATTCCCGTCATTCTCTTCGGACGTGAATTCTGGCACCGACTGGTCGACTGGGACTTCCTCGTCGAGGAGGGAACCATCGCTCCTGACGACCTCGATCTTATCCAGTACGCCGAATCCGCCGCCCAAGCCTGGGACATCATCGCTGCCGCCAACCGCGATTCCGTCGCTGATGCATGACCCCCTCGGGCGCCCCGAGGAGCGGGCCGATTCGACGCTCACGACGCTCTGCGGAGGGATCAGCGGAGAACGTCGACAGGCTCGCGCCCGGCGCCGGACCAGAGGCGGTTCGAGGCGGACTCGGCGCCGTCGGCTGGATCAAACACGGGAGTGGCGAATCCGCGTTCGTCGCGGCGGTAACCCAAATCTCGCAGTGACATAGGTTCCGCGTGGGAATCGACGAATACGACATTCCCATACTGTCCGTGTCGCATCTCAACTGGGGAATAGGCAAAACGCTCATCGGCGCCGGGGGACAAGTCGTCCGCTCCGGGTCCGAAACGGGCGGCGTTGCGTTCGACGGCTAGGCGGGGCGGATCGAGCGTGTACGAGTGTTTTCCGTGAACCGGATCGGCGCCGCGGCTATCCGCGATCAGGACCGTGCCCGCGGATGATCGTATGTGTCCGAGCGGAACGGCGAAGTTGTCCCACTGATCGTCGTTCCCGTCCCGACGCGAATTGCCCAAATATTGATAGTTGTATCCGTACGCGCCGTTGCGAACATCACTCTCGTGTTCGGACGCGAGGCTCGGACAGAGGAAGTACTTGTTGGTCATCGTGCGGCCGGACTGTCCGCCCGATCCGATCGAACCGTCGCCGAATCCACCGCTGCTGTCGATTTCATCGGCAAATGGTTCCGGGTCAATGACCGGTCCGACTGCGTCCGCATCGACAAACCACTGCCACCGCGGCTTCTTGCGTCCCCATTGGTTAACGTACGCGTCACTGTCACCCGGGTCACCATTCTTGAGTCTGAACGGCGGGAAGACTTCGCGGTTGTCATCGAGGTAGAATGCGACCCCAGTCCCCAGCCGCTTGAGGTTCGCTAGGCAAACACACGCCCTCGCTTGCCGTCGGGCGGCTGAGAGGGACGGTAGCAGGATGGACACCAGCATCGCGATAATCGCGACGACCACCAACAACTCGATCAACGTAAACGCCCGTCTGCGATTGAACATGCCATATCTCCTTTAATGTTATGCTGGGTGCGGTTTCGGATCCGCGTGTGGCCAGCTATCCCAAAGGCTCGCCGCCGAGAACGATATTGCGACTGAGTCTCAAGTGCAATAGCACAATCAGTGCCAATCGTCCGGAATCAGCCACGGCCGCGCGGCCGGCCGTGGGGATGACTCTGGGCTGTGCTGGAAGCCACGTTTGCAACCCGGTGCGGCGATCGGCTGTGCGATTTGCGGCAGGATTGTGGGATTTCGCGCAACGCGCCCGGGCACGTGGCGCTACACCGGCGTGCAGCCGTTTCTTCCCGCCGTGGGTTGGCTCTCGCGTGCCCCCGGCGAACGCCCTCTACCGGGCGGAGGGGGGCGAGTTGGGCCACGCCCATTCAACCGACACGCATTCACGCCGGGGCTGTCTGGGCGCTTCGCCCGAACGTGGGCGGAACAAGTCCTGCCGTGTTTCTGGCGTGTGATGGACGACGCGTGTCGACTGTGACGGACAGGCTGCACCGCTATAATAGGCGACCTTCGGTCGGGGTCGCGGGCGGTCGCATCGCTGGTGCGAAACGAAGCCAAAAACGGGAGGCGTGTAGCGAGCATGGGTATATCGACGTCAGAGGGGCGTAGCCGATCGGCGGCGTTGTACCGACGAGCGTGCGAGGTGTTGGTCGGCGGGGTGAACAGCCCGGTGCGGGCGTTTCGGGCAGTCGGGGGCGATCCGGTGTTCGTCGAGCGGGCTGAGGGGGCGTACATTGTCGACGTCGATGGGAATCGGTACGTCGATCTGGTGGGAAGCTGGGGTCCGGCGATCGTGGGGCATGCGCATCCCCGCGTGGTGGAGGCTGTTCAGGCGGCGGCGGGCAAGGGCTTGAGTTTCGGGGCTTGCTGTGAGGCTGAGGCGCGGTTGGCAGAGATGATCGTCGGCGCGGTGAACGGGGTGGACAAGGTTCGACTGGTGAGCAGCGGGACGGAGGCCACCATGAGCGCTCTGCGTTTGGCTCGGGCGGCTACGGGGCGGACCAAGACGATCAAATTCCTGGGTTGCTATCACGGGCATGTGGATTCGCTGTTGGTGGCGGCGGGTTCCGGTGCGGTGACGTTCGGCGAGCCGGACTCGGCTGGCGTACCGCCGGCGTTCGCGGGGACTACGCTTTTGGCGCCGTACAACGACTTGGTCGCCGTGGGGCGGATTCTTGACGAGCAGGGTGACGACGTCGCGGCCATCATCGTGGAGCCGGTCGCGGGCAACATGGGATTCGTTCGTCCGGACGCCGGGTTTCTTGAGGGACTTCGCGGGCTTTGTGATCGGTTGGGGAGTCTGTTGATCTTCGACGAGGTGATGACGGGGTTTCGGGTAGCGTGGGGCGGGTATCAGATGTTGGCGGGTGTAACACCGGACCTGACGTGTTGGGGGAAGGTCATCGGCGGTGGGATGCCGGTGGCTGCCTACGGCGGGGCGGACGCGTTGATGTCGCAGTTGAGCCCGTTGGGTCCGACGTATCAGGCGGGGACGTTGAGCGGCAGCCCGTTGGGGATGGTCGCGGGGATCGAGACGTTGGGTATCTGCGGGGGGGGCGGTTTCTATGATGATCTCTACGCCAAGGCCGGTCGGTTGGCGGATGGGTTGTCGCGGGCGGCGGAGGAGGCTGGGGTTTCATTGCGGACCGGGGCTTGCGGTGGGATGTTCGGGATGGCGCTTTCTGAGAATCCGGTGCGGAATTTCGACGACGCGCAAGCTTGCGACCACGATTGCTACGCGGCGTTTTTCCGATGTATGCTGGATCGGGGAGTGTGGTTGCCGCCGTCGGGTTATGAAGCCATGTTCGTGTCTGCAGCGCACGACGATGCGGCGTTGGGGCACGTGCTCGACGCGGCGGCGGAGAGTTTTCGGAGTTGCCGATCATGATTCGTATTCGTGTTGGAACGCGCGGCAGCGATCTGGCGTTGTGGCAGACGGGCTGGGTGTGTGACAGGCTTCGGGCCGCCCATCCCGGGCTCGAGATCGCGCGGATCATCATCAAGACGCACGGTGACACGTCGACGGATCAGATGTTTGACGCGGATTGGCCGGTGGGGGGGTTCGTCGGTGCGATCGAGCAAGCGCTGGCGGGCGAGCGGATCGACTTCGCGGTGCACAGTTACAAGGATCTTCCCACGGCGGTTACGTCCGGTCTAACGATCGCGGCGATTCCGCCTCGCGAGATCGTGCATGACGTTCTGGTGACGCGCGAAGCCGTGGATTTGGACGGGCTACCGGCCGGTTTCAAACTGGGTACCAGCAGCCCGCGTCGGATCGCGCAGTTCAAGCGTCACGACGATGTTGAGATCGTCCCGACTCGCGGGAACGTGCCGACGCGGATCGCAAAACTCGAGCGGGAGGATTTGGATGGTGTCGTGCTGGCGGGGGCGGGGGTCAAACGACTGGGTATCGAAGTTTCGCACGCGATCGAGCTGCCGGTTGATAGGTTTATGCCGGCTCCGGCGCAAGGTGCGTTGGCGATTCAGACGCGCGCGGGGGACGACGCGGCGGAGCTCGTTCGCGTTATGGATGACGTCGAAACGCGCCGGCGTGTTGAGGCTGAGCGGGCGTTTCTGCGGGGGATCAACGCCGGCTGCCACACGCCGGCAGCCGCCCTGGCGCACATCTCGGGCGATGGGATATCGCTTCACGCGCAGCTGTTCTCCGACGACTATTTGCGGGTGGTTGAAGGCGTGGAGACGGGCGCGGACGCGGAGGACGTCGGACGGCGAATGGCGGAACGACTGCTGGGCGAGTTGAAGGCAACGACGTGATCGTCTGGGTAACGCGTGACGAGCCACCGGACGGGCCGCTTTCGACGGCGTTGCGAGGGGCGGGGTTGGAGGTGGTGCTCGAGCCGGTTCTCACGCGGCGCGTGGTGACGGACGCCGCGGACGAATTGCAGCGGCTTGATGCTGATGATTGGCTCGTGCTGACGAGCGTGTTCGCGATCGAAGCCGTTGCGCTCGATGCGGCGCGTGTGCCGCGTGTGGCTGTCGTGGGGGAGGCGTCGCGGCGGGCGGCTGTGGATCGGGGGTTTCGCGTGGAGTTGGTATCGCCGCAAGGGACAGCCAAGAGTTTGCTGGCGGAATTGCGCGCGAAGTTCGATCGCGGTCGGGTGTGTTATCCGCGATCGTCGTTGACGGCGGCGCCGCTCGGTTGGCCGGGAGTCGAGATGCTCACCCTGGTTTTGTACGAGACGGTTGCGCGGGCGTTCGACCGAAGCGTTGCGGATCGAGTCGACGTGGTGACGGTGGCTAGTCCGTCAGCGGTGAACGCGATCGGGCGAGTCGATCTTTCGTTCGCCAGCATCGGTTCGACCACGACGGCGGCTTTGCGCGCCGCGGGGACCGAGCCTTGGATTGAATCCCCGCAAAAGTCGTTTGAATCGCTTGCTTCGGCGATCGCGGATCATGCCAGCGATTCGCGCCACCATCGGGCGTAGTCGAGGGCCGCGTAGGTCAGGATCACGTCGGCGCCGGCCCGGGCGATGGCGGTGAGCGCCTCGCACATGCACTCCTTTTCGTCCAGCCAACCTCGTTGAGCGGCGGCTTTGATCATGGCGTATTCGCCGCTGACGTGGTAGGCGGCGATGGGGAGGTCGAAGGCGTTCCGCAGGCGGGCGATGACATCGAGGTAGGGCAGGGCGGGTTTGACCATCATCATGTCGGCGCCTTCCTCGAAATCGAGGGTGGCTTCGACGAGCGCTTCGCGGGCGTTGGCGGGGTCCATCTGGTAGGTTTTCTTGTCGCGTGGGACGTCCGGTGCGTCGACGGGGGCTGAATCGAGAGCCTGGCGGAACGGGCCGTAGAACGCGGAAGCGTACTTAGCCGTGTAGCTGAGGATCGATACGTCCTGGTGGCCGGCGTCGTCGAGTGCCACACGCATGGCACTGACCCGTCCGTCCATCATGTCCGACGGCGCGACGATGTCGGCGCCGGCGCGGGCGTGTACGACGGCCATCTTGGCCAGCAGGTCGACGGTCTCGTCGTTGACGATCACTCCGTCCCGCACGACGCCGTCGTGTCCCACGCTGGAATAGGGGTCGAGCGCGACGTCGGTGATCACGCAGGACTCGGGGAACGCCTCCTTGATGGCCCGGGCGGCGACGCACATCAGATTGTCCGGATTCAGCCCTTCGTCGCCGCGGGGCGTTTACAGCGTCGGGTCGATGGCGGGAAACAGGGCGAAGGATCGCACGCCCAGGGCCCACGCCTGTTCACATTCGTTGATCGTCTGGTCGACGGACAGTCGGTTTCGGCCGGGCATCGCGTCGATCGGTTCCGACCGTCCCTGCCCGCCGATGACGAACTGCGGTAGTACGAGTCGATCGGGGGTCAGTCGCGTCTCGCGGGCGAAACGGCGCAGGGTCTCGCCGCGCCGCAATCGGCGCGGGCGACGGCGGGGTACCGAATGGGAGGGTGACGAATTCATGGTATCGGTCCTTGTCAGATGGTCCTATTGTAGTGCAGCTTAGCGTAGATTATCAATCTGT
>JAJDDS010000599.1 GCA_029260195.1 Phycisphaerae bacterium | reverse complement strand
ATAACCTGACGGAGCTTGCACTGGTAGCTCGAAGTCATTATGTTGCCACAGGAAATCTACGCCATTGCGAACTAATATATGTGAGAACAGCTGACTTCGCTTCGACACTGAGGCAGTGGAAGCCGGACACTGCTGACGGGGCCGTAATCGTGCCGCTCTGCGAGACTAAGGCCGAGCAGTCCGTCGCAGTTGAGGCAATCAATAACGCAGGTCTCCATAAGCGCGATGAGCTTCTCATTGCCGTGCCACATCCGCTCAGTGGTTTCTCTGGGTTCGTAAGAGAGATAAGACGCTGGGAGTGGATACAGACTAATGTCGAGGAATTGGCGGGAGACAAGCACGCTCGTGAAGAGGTCTCGCGCCAACTTGCCGCTGCGAAGTCCGTCTTGCTCGACCGCGTGACTCACCTGCTAGATGTGCGTTCATTTCGTAAAGACCAGAGTATGCAGTGGTTCCACAAGGCCAAGCCAATCGCTCTGGCGTCATCTAGAGAATTGTCTCGGTTTATCTCCACGATCTGCGATCGCGTATTCACTGGGGCACCGAAGCTGCGAAACGAGCTACTGAATCGTCGCAAGTTAAGCTCCGCGGCGGCAGCTGCACGAATGCGATTGATAGAACGAGTCCTCGATAATGCGACCGAAGAGTATCTGGGAATGGACATGTCCAAGAAGCCGCCTGAGATGTCAATGTACCTCTCTGCATTAGCGCAGTCGCATTTGCATGTAACGGGCCGTAGCGGCGCGAGGATTACCATTCCGAGAGCTGGTGAGGATACCTGCAATTTGATTCCGCTTTTCAATCGGATGCGAGAGATTCTCGCCGCCAAGGAGGGCAGTCGTGTGCTCGTTTCGGAAGTTTTCGCAGAACTTCGCAGGCGACCAATCGGGGCTCGTGACGGGCTGCTCCCACTAATGCTCGCCGTTTTCTGCGTTGCAGAAGCCCAACACATTGCAATGTACGAGGATGATGTGTTTCTTCACGAGCTGGGCGGTGCCGAGTTTGCTCGGCTGTCGAAAGCTCCCGAAACATTCGAACTGCAATACTGCAAGCTGAGTGGCGTACGGTCAGAGGTCTTCAACGAACTCCTAAACGTCGTCGCTTCTAAGATCGATGATTCGCGAGCCCCTGATCTGATCGACGTTGTTAAACCACTGTGCCAGTTTGCAGCCGCTCTTCCTGACTATTCCCGCAACACAACGTCTCTTGGCAAGAAAACGCTGGCGGTAAGGGACGCATTGCTGAACGCTACCGAACCAGCAACATTGCTATTTGATGACCTACCTTCAGCCTGCGGCTTGCCCCGTGTGCCGGCTCGAAAGCGATCCGCGAAGATAGACGTGAAGAAGTATGTACGAGAACTCAAGCGTGCACTCGGCGAACTGCGAAGCGCGTACCCATCGATACTCACGCGAATCGAGAAGGCGATTGCTGGCGCCTATGATGCAAGCACTCAACACCAGCGGCTGCGGAACTTCTTAGAGACAAGAGCGAATGCCCTGAGCATTCACGTGACCGATCCCACTCTGAAGGCCTTCTGCCTGCGACTGGCTGATTCGCGCTTACCGAGAGATGCATGGCTTGAGTCCGTGGGAAGTCTCGTTTTGGCGAAGCCGCCAAGGAGATGGCATGAACGCGATGAGCCTAGATTCAGCGAATCACTGTCTGATCTGGTATCGCGTTTCCAGCAGACCGCGAGCCTGGCGTTTTCCAGAGGCGAGAATGGTCGCGGGCAATCGGTTCGAGTGAGTATCTTGCAGGCGACTGGTGTGGAAGGCAGTCGCATTGTAGACATATCAAACAAGAGTAAGGAAGCAGCGGCACTCCGGAATACGATGCAGCGCCTGTTCGATGGCAATCCTAATCTCGCCGTTGCGGTCGCTTCTCAGGTACTGCTGAAACACCTTTCGCATGGCACTTAGAACTGAGGTGAAATCCGTGAGACATATTTTGAGCCTGTCTGGTGGAAAGGACAGTGCTGCACTGGCTATTTACTTGCGCGATCGGATTGCCAACATGGAGTATGTATTCCATGACACGTTCAAGGAACTCGATGAGACATACGAATACCTCGATCGGTTGGAGGCAATTCTTGGGAAGCCAGTTTTGAAGAGCAATCCCGACAAAGGGTTCGACCATTGGCTCAAAGTGTATCGCGGGATGATCCCATCGAATATGCGCCGGTGGTGTACCAAGAACCTCAAGCTGAAGCCGTTTGAACGATGGATTGGTGACGATCCTGTTGTGAACTATATCGCCCTTCGCGCTGACGAGAGCAGGTCAGGTTACATCAGCGCTAAGCCTAATATCGAGACCGTTTACCCGTTTCGGGAGGACGGCATTGTGTACGACGATGTGCTTCGGATTCTCGAAGAATCGGGGCTGGGCTTGCCCAAGTACACGGACTGGGGACGGACGAGATCTGGTTGCTACTTTTGTTTCTACCAACAGAGGATCGAGTGGGTACGCCTAAAGCAGAAGTATCCGGGACTCTTCGAGGAAGCAAAGGCGTACGAATTCGCACAGCGGAAGTACAATAATGAAAGCAATGCGTTTTACTGGTGTGGTGACGAGCCGCTCGAAGAACTTGAGAAGCCAGAACGTATGGAGCAGATTGAACGCCAATGGCAAGAGAAGAGAAGCAAGAAGCGCAAGTCACCGAGGCTTGTACAAATCCTGACTGACGTCGAGTTCGAGGATGATGCAGGGCGAGAAGAGGGATGCCTCATTTGTCAGTTGTAACTAGCCGTGACAGCTACGCATGCGCCCGATACTGATTGACGGCGTCAACAATAGAGCGCGCGGCGGATTCGATTTGTGCCGCGGTGTTCTCTTTGCCGAACCCAAAGCGAAGTGAGCACTCTGTGGGCTTAGGTGTGATTGGCAGTGCATCCAAGACGTGGCTGGGAGCGAAATCCGCGACGTGACATGCTGATCCCGTGCTCGCAACGAGCCCCGGCAGCATTGTCAGCAACCCTTCGTTGTCGGTGCCATGGAATGCGATGTTCGAAATGTGCGGCAACCGAGTCTCCCGGTCACCGTTGATAGACACATGGTCTAGTTGGGCGAATAGTTGGGCCTCGAAGTGGTGTCTAAGCTGTTGTGTATGCTGGTGCCATGAAGTCAGATGCGCATGTGCCAAAGAGCATGCTGCTCCCATCCCAATGATGCAGGGTACGTTCAGCGTTCCGGCTCTGAGTCCTCTCTCTTGCCCGCCACCAAGAACGCGTGGCGTAATGACCCGCCTCTTTCCTAAGTCGCGCACAAACAACGCACCAGCACCCTTCGGCCCATAGAACTTGTGCGCCGAGAGCGTGAGCATTGATACGCCGACCGTCTCGACATCTATTGCCACTTTGCCGGCCGCTTGCGCTGCGTCGCAGTGAAACACTATCCCTCGATCAGCACAGATGTCAGCGATCTCCTTGACAGGCTGGATCGTTCCTATCTCGTTGTTGCCCCACATGATCGACACAAGCGACGTCGTGTCCTTGATGGCATCCTCAAGTTGCCTAGTGCAGACACGCCCAACGGCGTCCACCGTCAGGCTGGTGACGTCCCACCCGTGTTGTTGCAGATGGCGACAGGGTTCCAGCACTGCTGAATGTTCTGTTGCTTGTGTGATGATGTGCCGTTTGTTCGGCGGCACATCTGACGCGAATCCAAGAATCGCCAGATTGTTTGACTCCGTGGCTCCACTGGTCCAGATTATTTCGTTGGGCAAGCAGTTGACCAACTCGGCAACATCTTCCCGTGCTGCGCGAATCGCACTCCGCACGTGTCCGCCAACCAGCTCATGCGGCGTACCAGGGTTGCCGCATAACTCTCGCAGGAATGGCAGCATCGCATCCAATACGCCCTGATCGACAGGCGTGGTTGAGCAGTGATCGAGGTAAATCGGTCGCAAAGGTTGTTCTCGCATTACGTTCGGGCGTTGGTAAGGATGACAGAAGATTCTTGCTTTGACAAGCGCTGTCCTCGCACCGAACAGGGGGCACCTTCGGGGTTCGCCGCCAACGACGCGAACAAGGCGACACGCGGGTACCTCCGGGTTCAGTACCCGACGAGCTCAACGCAAAGATCGTTCCGGGCGCCGCCAGATGCTCCTCGCCGCGGCGAACGCTGTCCGGAAGCTCGGCTGCCGCCACGTCGCCAGGAGATCGTTGCGATCGCTCTTCGCGAGGATCCTCGACAGCTAGCGGCCAGGAAGGTGCGCCGAGATCGCGGATCAACCTCTCGGTCAATTTGAGTAGCGAGACAGGGCATCGGAAGCACCGCAGAAATGTCGATGGACAGCAGCTACAAGAGCGAGAATCTGCCAGTCGAAGCCGTGCCAGCGCCACCGGTACCTTTGTGCGGCCATGTCATGCCAAGCGAAACCGATCGGTGCTGGCCGCGTAGGGTGTGTACTATGACATCCCGCTTCTTCGAAGGAGTTCGGTGCGTTCGGCCTCGACTTCAATGGATCCCTCGTTGCCGCAGCGTTGGACATCCGCGCTATCGCGATGGCCTGACCGGCGAGCAACAATCTGAACACGACGGGCGTGACGATCGAGAAAACGCTGGAGAGAATGGGCATCACGCTGGATTCACGGTGACATCGAGCCGTCGACGATGCAAAGTGTGCGGCCGCGCTACTCCGGCATTTTCATTTCGGTGATGCGCCCAAGTGCTAGAAATGCCGCAGCGCGCGTTACGGCGCACATTCTGCGCGAGAGAGTTCCATGCGACACATCATCATCGGAGACATACATGGCTGTTACGAGGAGCTCATGGAGCTTCTCGACGTCGTTGCGCCCACGGCGGACGAAGGAATAATCGCCATCGGCGACATCGTCGATCGCGGCCCGGACAGCGAGAAGGTGCTTGAGTTCTTCCGTGATACGGCGAACGCCATGTCGATCATCGGTAACCATGAGCGAAAGCACCTGATGTCCGCAAAAGGCAAGACGCGGCCGGCGCTTTCGCAACTGATCGTCAAGGCCCAACTTAGCGACCGTTACGACGATTGGTTGGCGTTCATGGAAACGTTCCCGCGGCACATCGAGCTGGATGAGGCCATCCTGGTGCATGGCATGTTCGAGCCCGGCGTGCCACTTGAGCAACAGCGTGAGACGGTCGTGATCGGCACGCTGACCGGCGAGCGCTTCATGACCGAGAACTACCCCAGCCCGTGGTACGATCAGTACGCTGGCCCCAAGCCGCTCATCGTTGGGCATCACGACTACATGCGGAGCGGTGAGCCACTCGTGCGTGAGGGTCAGGTGTACGGCATTGATACGGGCGCTGCGCACGGCGGTCGCCTCACCGCGTTGCTCCTTCCCGGGTTTGAGTTCGTATCTGTGCCGTCTCGCGGCGACCACTGGACACGCATGCGCGCCGAGTTCGCGACCCTGGCCGGTAGCAGCAAGTCGGATCTCGATCTGGACTGGGCCAAGCTCACCGAATTTGCCGCCTCTTCGCACATGGAAGCCCTACCAACTCCTCAGCGCGAACGCGCACAGCGTTGCGCCATGATCCTCAAGGAGAGCGATAAGCTGCTTGGGCTGATCCATGACAGGATCAAGGAACTGCATATCTCGATGTTGAGTGAACTTGAGCAGAGCGATGATTGGTCGGCATTGGAGCTCAAACAGCGAACGTCTCGGTTCGCTCAACGAGCACAAGCGCATCCGGCAGCGCAGCACCTGATTGCGTCCTACCGCGGCTTCCTTGATCGAGAAAGAATTTCCAAGAGAGCAAAGACGCCTCGCGGCCTGGCGAGAATTGCTGAGACCTTGGGCATCGACAGCGACACGATCAACGGCACGTGCGATGGGGCTTCGTAGGGAGGCTCTAAGATGTGAAGGGATCGGCCAGCTCAGGTGCGTGGCGTTCGCTTGTGCACAGCGACTGAAACACCGGAGGAACCCAATTGGCCGCAAGGTTCGCGCGCCGGATGAAGTCGAACGTCTCTTTGTACGTATGAAGCACAGGCGCGTACCTGCAACGGTGGAAAGGCTGGAAGCCACGGGCTTGACTTGAGGCGCGAGGATTCGCGAAACTATGGGACTTGAAGTCGTGCAATACAGATCGAGACACGCATGCGGGGATACGCCCGTGGTTGAGTCTCGACGGATATCACGTGCCATGAAGCCGGAGCATTTCCCGCAAACGCGAAAGACCTGGATTCTCGACCAGCTCGATAGCGGTCTGGACGGGCGGTCCGAGGTCAATCTGCACATCATGAGTGTCTACGCGGCGCCGCTCAAGGCCTACTTCCTCGGCACCCCGTGGCGTAGTATCGCTGACCCGGACGACATCGTTCAAGGTTTTTTCGCCGACCGGCTGGCGCGTGACGAGTTCTACCAAAAGTGGCATTGCAACGGGATGCAGCTCCGCCGGTGGCTGATGAACGCTATGCGGTTCTATCTGCAGGAGCAGGTGGCCAAGAAACCGGTCGCGACGATTCCCGATGGGTTCGACCACGCGGACGACGGTCCGTCACCCGACGAACTCGTTGACCGCGAGTTCGCTCACTCCGTCATTGAGAAGGCCATGGAATCGGCCGAGGCCCACTGTGTGGAACGGGGCCTCTCCGATCATTGGCGAGTCTTTGTGGCGTTGCACGTCGATCAGCGTGGGCTGCC
>JAJDDS010000598.1 GCA_029260195.1 Phycisphaerae bacterium | reverse complement strand
CGGACAACAGTTTCTCCGTATCCGGTGAGATCATCAGCGAGGGTCCCATCTGGTGCGGAAACGACTGGACGATCGCCCCCGCTCTGGGCCAGACGGAACCGCCGCGCGTCGAAGTGAAGGACTGCCCCTTCGAGGTCGCAGTGCTGAACCTCTCTGGCAACGCGAGAGTGCTTCTCACGGATGACGACCAGATTTGCAGCACATTTCCTTCGCAGTTGGATTTGGGCGACGGATACCCGGTATGTGCCGACTATGGATACGATCCGGTAGACGTCCTCCCGCCGGCGCAACTACGCGTGTTTGACGCGCTCATGGTCGACGCGTCGTATGTTCAAACCGACTCCGCCACGCTGATCGCCGAACCGGGATCGACGATCACCGTGTCGAACGGCGGGAGTGTGGCGATTGGGACGGTGACGCCGGCGGCGGTCGCGATCGAGATCGGGAGTCTGGTCTACGGCGGATTCGGGGGGAACAGCTTCTTCGCGCAGGCTGATGGTGGACTGGTTTTTCGTGACGAAGATTCCACACTGAAGCCGGACACGCCCGGCGTTCCCGACTTGTTCATGACCGTCTACGGTGGTCTCGACATGGCGTCGAAGATACATGACGTCGGGCTCGCGGGGGCGTGGGACGCCTCGGCCGTCTATTTGTTCTTCGTCGCAGACGATCTGGCGCTGCCGTTCGAATTGGAGGCTGTTTCGCCGGACTACGGTGGAACGTGGTTCGCCGACTCGGACTGCATCAAGCCGTGGGAAACGCTGGAGGTGGAGTGCGTTGGGGCGAGTTGCGCGTTTTCCGCGTTGGACAATCGACTGAATGCCAACGGAACGGTCATGCAGCAACTCGGCGGGCCGGAGGCGATCTACGTAGACGGTGACGTCAAGGTGAACGTGAACGCGACGATGTCCGGCGTCGCGAAGATCTACCATACGGGCGAGTACGCTGGCCCGCCGCTGGCGTCGATCATCCAAGTGGAGCAGACTCTGTTCGGTGATTGGAACAACGACTGTCAAATCACCAGCCGGGAGTTGCGGGAGATCCAGGCGCTGGTGCACGCCGGCGGATATGATCCGCTGATGGACCTGGAGTGCGACGGAGACGTCGAGTCCTTGGAGGTGAAACGGGTGGAGGCGAACATGAAGCTTCAGCCGCCGTGCGCGGGGGTGATGGCTGCATTCGGGACGGCCGACGATCCGTTGACGGTGGGGGAGCGGTCTGAACTGGCGGCGTCCACGGCGGCGACGATGAGCGCGGGTGACGCGGCTGACTTCGCCGCCGATCTCAACACAACCGCCGGCACCTTCGCCGGGACCGAACTGGGTACGGAATTGGCTCTGTTTGCGGAGGCGATCGAGCGGGCGCCGTGATACGGGGGTGGTTAGCAGGGAGATTGCGCGACTCGGGGGGAAATGGGTGAAGGGTGTCAGGGGGTGAGGGATTGGGCGCGGGAATTGCATTGGGGGGTGGGGCAGAGGCGGGTGAAGTGGTCGAGGGCGAGGGCTGCGTGGGTGGGGTCGGATTGGGCTAAGAGGATTTGGGCGGTGTGGTAGTAGGGCCAGGGAGCGGCGGGGTTGGCGGCTGCGTAGCGCTGGAGGTCTGCGATGGCGCGGGTGTGGGCGTCGGGGGGGGATGGGGTTTCGATGGCTAATAGGTGGTCGACGGCGGCGATGGCGGGGTCGGGGGTTTCGTTGTGGAGGGCGAGGAGGATCGTCGTGAGGAGGAAGACGGGGGCGTCGGGATGTTGTCTGAATTGGGCGGGGTCAGTGTCGGAGGACGCGTGACCACCGGGTGCGCTCGGCGGCCTCTGCGCGGGGTTTGGGGAGTGGATGGGGAACGCAAACAAGGGGTGTTGTTCGAGGAGTTTGGCGGCGCGGGGCCAGTCGGCGGCTTGAGCGAGAGTGTAGGCGGTCCAGGCGCGGAGCGTGGTGTCGGCGGGCGACTTGTTGTAGGCGGCGATGAATGCGGCGGCGGTGAGGTCGGGGCGGTTGACGGTGAGGGCGAAGTCGTGATGGGCGATGAGGAAGTCGAGGCTAGTGCCATGGTATGGCATTTGGGCGTCGAAGATGTGGGCTGCTTCGTCGTAGCGCCGGGCGAGGGTGTAGAGGTTGGCGAGGTTGATGGTGGCGGCGGCGTTGCGGGGATCATCTTGTAGGGCGCGGGTGTAGGCTACGATGGCGAAGGGGAATTGTTCGAGGGCTTCGTAGGCGACGCCGAGGTTGGTTCGGGCGACGGCGTTTTCGGGCATCCAGTCGAGGAGGTTTTGGAGGCGAGTGACGGCATCGGCGTGGCGATGTTGTTGGATGTCGATTTCGGCGAGTCCCAGGTGGGCGGGGACTTCGTAGAGGTTGTTTTGGATGGCGGCGTTGTAGGTGCGGATGGCGTCTTCGGTGCGGCCTTCGGCGCGGTAGAGATGGGCGAGGGGGATGAGGGCGGGGTTGTAGAAGGGCATGATTTCGATGGCGCGTTCGTAGTTGGCGATGGCGGCGGCGTTCATGTTGAGGTGGGCTTGGACCTGGGCGATGCGGGAGTAGCACTTGCCGAACTTGGGGTCGGCTGCGATGGCGTTGTTGAGTGCGTCGAGGGCGCGGTCGTATTGGCCTAGGCGGAAGTAGCTCATGCCGACGACCTGGTAGACTTCGCAGGCCATCTCATCGGGGTGTTTGATCACGTCTTGCCGGGCGATTTGGATGGCGTTTTCGTATTGTCCGTGGCGGTAGTAAGCCCAAGCAGCCTGTTTGTAGACGCCGGGGACGCCGGTGTTGGTGTCGATGTTGCGGAGTGCGGCTGCGATGTCGTCGCGGTGGTAGCTTTGGGTTTTCCAGGAGGTGGCGATGAGGGCGAGCGCGATGGGGAGGAGGAGGAGGAGGGATGGCGAATGGCGAATAGCGAATAGCGAATGGTGTACGTGGCGGTGGCGTCGCGTGTTGAGGCGTGCGAGGATGGCGGCGGCGATCCAGGCGAGGCCGATCATGGGGAGGTAGACGTATCGGTCGGCGCCGATGGCGCGTCGTGCGGGGACGATGGGGAGGGTGGGGAAGACGGCGGCTATGAACCAGAGCATGCCGAGGAGGCCTATGCGGGTACGCCTGGCGGAGAGCGCGGTGTGGAGGGCGACGAGGGCGACGGTGACGATGGCGGTGATGACGGCGGGTTCGGTCCAGGCGAGGTTGATCGGCGGGGGGTACCAGACGGATAGGCCTGCGGGGATGAGGTATTGGCGGAAGTACTGGGCCAGCGCGAGGATGCAATAGAGGAATCGTGAGCCTTCCATCTCGCCCTCGGCGATGACGAACATCTCGCTGCTGGAGTTGATGTTGAGGATGGTGAAGAAGGCGCTGATGACCGAGACGGCGATCCACATGATCCACCAGCGGCGGTCGGGCATTCGCCGGCGGGCGAGCGGAAAGATGGCGACGAGGACTGGGAGGGCGACGCTGACCTTGCTCATGTGGGCGAGGAAGGTGCAGGCGATGGTGAGGACGGCGGTGTGGGCGCGGGGTTTAGTGTTCCAGCGGTCGAAGGTGATGAGGGTGAGGAGGGTGAAAAAGGCGCTGAGCATCATCATGCGGCCATTGAGCCAGGCGATGGGTTCGGCTGCGAGGGGGTGGATGGCGAAGAGGATGGCGGCGATGGTTGGGAGGGCGAGGTTGGTTGTGGGTCCGGCGGGCACGCCGCGTAAGGGGGGCGCGTTCGCGCCGGTACTCGAGTTGGTCAGGCGTTTGATGACGAGGAGGACGAGGAGGGCGTTGGCGGTGTGGATGAGGACGTTGGTGAGGTGGAAGAGCCAGGCGCCGGCGTTGGGGCCTTCGGTGGTGGGGTTGAGTCCAAGTGCGTTCATGATGGCGAAGTCGAGGGAGAAGGTGAGGAGGGGGATTGGCTGATAGAGGTCGCGGTGGACGATGGTGAGGATTTCGGCGGCGTGTGCGAGTGAGGGGTGGTTGACGAGGACGTGGTTGAGGACGAGGTGGTAGTCGTCACCGGCGAGGAAGCCACCGCGGAGGGATGGGAGTCCGGTGACGAAGGCGATTGCGGCGACGAAGATCGCGCAGGTTGCGAGGCGGTGTTTGTCGCGTTGTGTCGTTTGCATGGGTGTTGATCTCGGGGGGGTAGTGTACGTGCGGTGTGAAGAACCGCCAGGGTGGGGCGGAATTGCGGTGGGTGTGCGGGAGGGCTATGATGGACGGAGCTACGTCGGAGCGCGGGAAACGTGAACGTAGCGCCGAACGCAGTGAAGCGTCTTGTCGCGTACCGGCTAGATTCCTCGCTGCGCTCGGAATGACAGCGTCGGGCATACGTTGCTTCCTGTAATGGTCAATAACTTCGTGCGTGGAGAATTGTCAATGTTCAGTTCGGGTCGATCTTGCGGCGCCACGGTGGCGTGTGTTTTGGGTTGCGCGGTGTTGGTCGCATCGCAGCAAGGGTGTGCGACGCGTGTGCGATCGAGTGATTTCCATACGCACGTCGAGGTTTTGGCGAGCGACGCGTTGGAAGGTCGCGGCGTGGGGACGCCGGGGATCGATCTGGCTGCGGGGTACATCGCAGGGCAATTCGCGTCGGTGGGGATCGAGCCGGGCGGTGTCGATGGGACGTACTTTCAGCCGTTCGAGATGGGGACGGGGAGCGAGCTTTCGGACGATTACGAATTCGACTTCGCGGGGGTGGATCTGACGCCTGAGCGCGGCGAGGACTACACGCCGTTTGGTTTTTCGAGTAACGACGAGTTTGACGGAGAAGTTGTTTTCGTGGGGTACGGTATTACGAACGAGGACAAGGAGTACGACGACTACCGTGACTTCGACGTCGAGGGGAAGGTGGTGTTGATGTTGCGTCGGGAGCCGGCATCCTGGGGGGACGGTCGAACGAGTCCACACGCGATGTTTCGGAACAAGATCTACACGGCGAAGGAGGCGGGGGCGTCGGCGGTGCTGATCGTGAATCGCGTGACCGATCGCGAGGATCGGCTGATGCGGTTTGGTCGAGGTGGTAGTGGGGCGTTTGGAATGCCGGCGTTTCATGTTAAGCATGAAGTGGCTGAGAAACTGCTGGCGGCGGGGGGATTGGCGTCGCTCGAGGAGGTTCAGGGGAAGCTGGACGACGGCGAATATATGTCGGCGCCGTTGGGTGATGTGCGCCTTCACGGTCATGCCGGGATCGATCAAACCACGGCGGTCGTCCGCAACGTGATCGGTTTGATTCGCGGGTCCGGTCCGCTGGCGGATGAGTATGTGGTGATCGGCGCACACTACGATCATCTGGGGAATTCGGTGCCGATGATGCGTCGTTTTCGGCGGGGGGATTCGCCGGGTGAGCCGCAGATTCACAACGGGGCTGACGACAATGCGTCGGGGACTGCGGGGGTGATCGAGTCCGGTCGGATTCTGACGGCGTCGAAGCCGTTGAAGCGGAGCGTGTTGTTGATGGCGTTTACGGGGGAGGAGTCGGGGTTGGTGGGGAGTAAGCACTATGCGGAGAATCCGACGGTTCCGGTAGAGAACATCGTCGCGATGCTGAATCTGGACATGATCGGGCGGCTGGACGAGGAGTCGACGATTCAGGTGTTCGGGACGGCGGCTGCGGACGAGTTTGACGAGATGATGACGCGATTGTGTCGCAAGGCGGG
>JAJDDS010000597.1 GCA_029260195.1 Phycisphaerae bacterium | reverse complement strand
CGTTCGATCTCGTCGGGATCGATGCACCAAGTATCGGGCTCGACGTCCGCAAGGACGGGCGTCGCGCCCATCATCGCCACCGTGTTGGCGGAGACGATCAGGGTAAAGGCGGGAATGATGACCTCATCGCCGGGGCGCACGTCGACAGCCTCGAGGGCGAGGTGCAACGCCGCCGTCCCACTGCTGCACGCCACCGCGTGCTTGGCGTCGCACTCCCTGGCGAAAGCGTCCTCGAACCGGGGGATGTACTTGCCGAGGGACGAGATCCAATTGCCGTCGAGACAATCGAGCACGTACTCCCGCTCACGTCCGTCGAGCACCGGTTCGCAGACCGGGACGAAAGCGTCGACCGGGGGGGGGAGCTTCGGTTCCGTCGTTAGTGTCAGAGGCGGGGCGCTCATAGGCCCTCCACAGGGGTTTGGGAATCGTTGTCACGTACATCGGGATTCCCGCCGTTCAGACTGCACGATTTCCGAAAACACGCCAAAGGCGTCGAACTGCGGTGGCGATGGGTGCTATGATCTCGCAGCGGTCGTCGCGCAGCCCGTGAACATGCTCTCGTAGAGGGTCGTGAATTCCTCTGGGGTGACGTCTTTGATCGTCGTGTCCCCCTCGTAGATGTCGGCCAGATCCTCCCCATCGAACGAGACGATACTCAGCGTCGGGTGCTGGTACAGCTTGAATGGGCCGTGGAGGTCCGCCTTCGGAAGTCGTTTGCCGTCTTCGTCGAACGCGATCACAACTTCCGGGAGGAACGGACTCTGTGGGCCGTGTCGAACGACGACGCCGTACCGTCCGGAGTTCAGTTTGACGACTCCGCCGATCGGAAATGGCTGGACCAGCGTCGAAAAGACCTTGAGCAGCACTGGGTCGTAGAACTGTGCAAACATGCCCCAGGTCATCTCCCAGAGCGCACGCACGGGCGTACACGCTTCCTTGTAGACATGCTTCGATGTGGCTGCGGCGTAGGCATCCGCGATCCGCAGAATTCGCGTGAAGATGTGGATTTCGTCGCCCTTCAGCCCGTACGGGTAGCCCGATCCGTCGTAGTTCTCGTGGTGCGTCTCGACGATCAGCTTGGTGACTTCCGGCGTGTCCGGAGGAGCGGCCGACGCGCTGGCGATGGGGTGATCGCGAACCATCTCGCACTGTTCAATGGTCAATGGTTTTGCCTGCGTGAAGATGTCCTTGAACGGCAGCATTCCGATGTCCATCAACAACGCCGCCAGGGCCAGTGGCGTGAGGTTCAGCTCCTCCCGGTTCCTGGTGTGATGCGGCTGGGCATTCGTGCGGGCCTGTGTCACGCGCATCCGAACCGCGTCCCCGAGAAGGAGGCTGAGGTAGAAGACGTGCGCCGCGTGGGCTGCGAGGTAGTCGTCCTTCTCGGACGGCTGGAGTAGCGTCGTCGCCATGCCGGGATTGGCGTGCAAGTACCGGAGCACGCCTTCGACCGCCTCGTGGATGCCGCGGCAGTCGGGTCTCTTGGTGGCCACCCGCGGCGCGTATTGCGCCTGCACGCCGCCCATCAGTGAGATCAGTTTCTTCTGCGCGGTCACCGCGACCTCGCGGTCGTGGCTGTCGTCCTCGAAAGTGACGAGCTCGTCGAGGATCGGATCCTCGACGCAGACCGTCCGGCCGGGGCATCGCATTTTCAGAAAGTCTACGTCAGCGGAATTGAGGACCTTGTGGGCTGGTAGCAGGAGTTGGGAACCGCTGTGGACGGGCTGGTGCAGCCGCATCCCGGCGGCGAGATCCTGCGTGTTGGTCATTATCGGCACGGCGATATTCCTGGACGGCGATTTCCGGTGCGATGGTCCCGCCGCGACCGGCCACCGAGTACGGTTGGCGGCGGATATCGCGCTGATTCAGTTCTCGAGGCCGCGTGAGTAGCGCGGACGCGACCCCGGACTTGTATCGGACAGGTAATCGCGCGGGACCACATCCGTCAGGACGGCAATCCGTCCCATCCGGCGGGGACGAGGAGGGCACCTCGAACCGACTTCGCGATATGGCCGAGTGCGTTCAAGGAGGTCGTGCGGCCGCGTCAAGCGTCTCGCCCACGTCACCGTCCCATAACGTACTCGTCAATCGTGGAGCAGGGACATGACCTCGCTGCGCGTACGGGGGTCGCTACGACATTTGCCGCGGATTGCTGACGTAATCAGGACGCTGCCCGCTTTCTTGACGCCTCGACAGGTCATGCAAGTGTGGACCGCCTCGATCACCACAGCCACGCCTTTGGCTTGGAGGGATTCGGTTAGGAGGTCAGCCACTTGGGACGTGAGTCGTTCTTGCACCTGAGGGCGGCGGGCGAAGGCGTCCACCACCCTGGCCAGCTTCGAGATGCCGACCACCTTCCCGTCGGGCAAATATGCGACGGCGGCCTTGCCCTCGAACGGCATGAGATGATGTTCGCACATGGAGTTGAACGGGATGTCGCGCAACACGACCAACTCGTCATACGACTCGGCGAACCGGGTTTCGAGCAAGTCAGCCGGTGACGAAGCAAGGCCACTGAAGAGTTCCTGATACATTCGTGCCACTCGCGCGGGTGTCTTCGCGAGTCCCTCGCGATCCGGATCTTCGCCAACCGCGATCAGAATCTCCCGAACCGCCGCTTCGATGCGTTTCAAGTCCATGTGTGCATTGTAGGGCAGCAGGGCGTTGACGGCAAAGATCGGGCGCCGCTGGCGACTCGGCGGTGCCGAGGTTGAATGATCGCGGGGCGCTTCTCTTGGGGGGGGGAGGTGTGTTATCGCTCCTGGGTCGATGATTGCTTCGCGGACGTGGGGTCTTCTCAAAGTGACGTCTACGGACCGTCGCGGACTGCGGTGGAGTCCGCGGCGTCCGGCGTTTGGGGTCCGCGCGGGTGTGACTTGAATCGTAGACTATGGCTGTTCCGGGATGACACGACTGTCGATTGGGACTTGTGGTTTCCGTTGGAGGGGCTCGCAGCCTCGTGCGGCGAGCGTGTGGTATATGTTGCTGAGGGGACAGCGATCCTGGGGGCAAAGAAGCAGAGGCGTCGGCTCTCGGTCGGCGCGGCGGGGGGGCTGGTGCTCGCCGGCGTGTGGGGGTGTACCGGTTCAGACGATTTCAGCGCGTACTCG
>JAJDDS010000596.1 GCA_029260195.1 Phycisphaerae bacterium | reverse complement strand
CAACCGCATCAACGAGCGCCCCCGCCCGCGAATCCCAGCAACGACCCCGGCGCCCGCGACGAACCCGATCAGGTATCCGCCCGTCACACCGAACAATCCGGCCGATCCCGCCGCGAAAACGCCAAGACCCGCCGTACCCGCCGCGATGTACACCGCCATGGCCGCCATCGCGGCCCGGGCGGACAACATGTAACCAGCGAGAAGAACAGCCAGCAACTGCAAAGTCATCGGCACCGGTGTCCCGGGAACCGGAATCCGAACCTGCGCCGCCAGCGCGACAAGGGCTGCGAACCCGACGACGCCCAACACCGGGCGCAGCGTTGATCCGGCGACAGCCGCATCGACGCGCGCGACCGCGGGGTTGTTCGTAGCAGAGGCGGTCATCTATTTCTTCCGGCGCTTTACGCCGTACTTGCTGCGCGACTGATTTCGCGGCCGGTTTTCCTTGTCGCCCTCGACGCCCGAGCAGTCCAGCGACCCGCGGACGATGTGATAGCGCACGCCCGGAAGATCCCGGACACGCCCTCCGCGAACCAAGACGATCGAGTGCTCCTGCAGGTTGTGATCGATCCCGCCGATGTACGCGGTCACTTCCTTGCCATTCGTCAGGCGTACGCGAGCCACCTTCCGCAACGCCGAATTCGGCTTCTTGGGCGTCTGGGTTTTGACGATCAGGCATACGCCTCGACGCTGGGGACAGCGGTTCAAGTCACGGACTTTCGACTTCTTCGCGACGGTACGGCGCCCCCCGCGGATCAACTGGTTCGTCGTTGGCATCGACACTCCTCATCACCACACGGACCACCCGCCCGAATCCGGACGAGCGGCGAATCGCGACACTATACACATCCATCAGACCCAACGCCATCCCACGACGCTAGTTTTGTGAGATTCCGTCCGGTTCCGCGGAATCACCGGCCGACGGCGGAGGCGCCAGGCTCGCGGCAGCGTCAGTCACCGGCGACATGGGTGCAACCAACGGACCGTCGGCATTCTGGATCATCACTCCGCTTCCCACAGGCTCCATCGCCAAACTCGGCTTCTCAATCGTCGTCGTCGCACCAATCGGCGTGACGGCGCCTAGGATGCTTTGCATCGACGCATCACTCGGCATCCCCACCTCGCCCGGGAGGTCTTCCGGAATCGGGAGCGGCTCGCCGATCTGACGCACACCGGTCGACAGGTGCGGCTTGAACGCCGTTCCCGCCGGAATCAGGTGGCCTAGAATGACGTTTTCCTTCAAGCCCAAGAGCCGGTCGTCCGCACTCGAAATAGCGGCTTCGGTCAGCACCTTGGTCGTTTCCTGGAACGACGCCGCTGAGATGAACGACTCACTTTGAAGACTGGCTTTGGTGATCCCGAGCAGAATCGTCGACGCCGCGGACTGCTTCGGACGTTTGCCGCGTGCGGCTTCGCCGCCTTCTTCCTCGACCTTCTCATTGATGTCAGCCAATTCGGTTTTCAGTACGATTTCACCCGTCTTGAGATTGCTGTCACCCGGATCGCTGATACAGATGCTCTTGGCCAGCCGGTTATTCTCAGCCAGGAACTTGAATCTGTCGATCATCTCGCCGGGCAGGAAGGCCGAATCACCCGGCGTTTCGACCTTCACCTTCCGCAACATTTGCCCGACGATCACTTCGATGTGCTTGTCGTTGATCGTCACGTTCTGCGCTCGATAAACCGACTGCACCTCGGAAATCAGATACTGCTGAAGCGCCTCCTCACCCTTAATCCGGAGGATGTCGTGTGGAACCATCGGGCCCTCGATCAGCGGATCTCCGGCCTCCACTCGGTCGCCGGCGTGGACCAGGAGTTGGCGGTCCTGGGGAACGTGGTGTTCCTTCTCGATCCCGGTCTCACTCTTGACGATGATGGTCATTTTCCCACGACGCTTGTCCGGACGGATTTCGACCAATCCGGAGATCTCCGCCATGACGGCTGGGTCTTTCGGCTTGCGCGCCTCGAAAATCTCGGTCACGCGCGGAAGACCACCGGTGATGTCCTGCGTTCCGCTGATGGCCCGTGGTTGACGTGCCAACAGGATCCCGGGGAAAGCCTCCTGCCCCTCCTCGACCTCGATTCGAGCCTTGGCCGGAAGATAGTGATAGTCCAAGACGTGCCCGTCCTTGTCCTCGATCACGATTTGCGGGTGTTTTTCCCCCTTGTGTTCGATGACGATGTACTTCGCGCCGGCGCGATCCTGCTCCAGGCGAACCGTCTCGCCCTCTGCGATGTCCTGGAACCGGACGAACCCTCCAACCTCCGCCAGAATCGGCGTCAAGTGGGGATCCCACGAAACCAGCGGCGTACCGGCGGACACCTTCTTTTGATCATCGACCAGGATCTCAGAACCGTAAGTCACCTTGTACCGCTCGAGCTCCCGCCCCCTGTCGTCATGGATCGCGATTTCGCCGTTTCGTTTCAGAACGACGATCCGCGCCTCACGGTCACCGTGCGCCTTCACCTTGACGCCCAATCCCGGATCGACGAACACGACCTTGCCGGCCTGCGCCGCACGAATCTCGTTGTCCACGACCGAGTGCGACGCGACGCCGCCCGTGTGGAACGTACGCATCGTCAGCTGCGTTCCCGGTTCGCCGATCGACTGCGCGCCCACGATTCCGACGGCCATTCCTTCCTCGACCAGCACGCTCGTGGACATGTCCCAGCCATAGCACTTGGCGCAGAGACCCAGCGGACTCTCGCACGTCAACGGGCTGCGAACGCGAATCTTGTCCAGCCCCAAACTCTCGATCTTCCGGGCTATATCGATCGTGATGACTTCGTTTTCGCCGACGATGGACTCGTCCGTCACGGGGTTCCGGACCGGATCGCGCGCCGTTCGGCCGATGATGCGATCGCGCAGCGCGATGTCCACTTCCTCGCCCTTGTACGTCGCCCACTTTGACAACCCCTTGATCGTGTCGCAGTCATGCAGGTTGATAATCACGTTCTGCGCCACGTCCGCCAGCTTCCGCGTCAGGTATCCAGAGTCAGCGGTCTTCAGTGCCGTATCCGCCAGGCCCTTTCGGGCGCCGTGCGTCGAGCTGAAGTATTGCAGCACGCTCAGCCCTTCGCGGAAATTCGCCGTGATCGGTGTCTCGATGATTTCGCCCGACGGCTTGGCCATCAGCGCACGCATCCCGCTCAACTGCCGGATCTGATCCACGCTGCCACGAGCGCCCGATTCCGTCATCAGGAAGATTGGATTCAGATACGGAAGCGCTCCGGCATCACCCGCGCGCGCGTAGCTGCCGTCGTGGAATCGATGATCGGAGCGCAACTCCTTCATCATCTCCTCGGTCACCAACTCGCGGGCGTGAATCCAGACGTCGATCAACTGGTTGTAACGCTCCATCGGCGTCAGCGCGCCCTGCTGATAACTTCTCTCGATGGCGTCCACGCGTTTCTGCGCGGCTGCGATGATCTTCCCCTTCGCCGCCGGAACCCGCATGTCCATCACACCGAAGCTCAGCCCCGCCAACGTGCTCCAGCGGAATCCGGCATCCTTGATGTCGTCCAGTAAGTCAATCGTCGCCCCGCGGCCCAGACCCCGGTGGCAATCGTCGATCACGCGCGCCGCACCCTTTTGCGACAGCGAGTAGTTATAGAAGCTCATTCCTGTGGGAAGCAGGTCGTTGAAGATCAGCCGCCCCACCGTCGTCGTCACCAACTCGCGCTCGCCCAAATCCCGGGGCCGATCGCCCTGAGCCTCAATGATCGACGTAAACGGCAGACGAATGCGGAACAAGTCGTGAATCGCAATACGCTTCTGCGAGTAGGCGTACATCGCTTCCATAACCGACGAGAAGACCTTCATCTCCTTCTCGTCGATCCGAAAACTCACGTGATCCGTCGTTAGATAGAAGATCCCCAGGACGATGTCCTGCGACGGAGACATGATCGGCGCGCCGTTCGACGGACCGAAGATGTTGTTCGTCGACATCAAAAGCACATGCGCTTCGGCCTGCGCTTCGATCGACAACGGAAGGTGGACGGCCATCTGATCACCGTCGAAGTCCGCGTTGAACCCCCGGCAAACCAGCGGGTGAATCCTGATCGCAGCCCCCTCGACCAGCACTGGCTGAAATCCCTGAATACTCATCCGGTGAAGCGTCGGCGCACGGTTCAAGAGGACCGGGTGGTTGTGGATCACCTCTTCCAGAATGTCCCATATCTCCTGGTCCTGCCGCTCCAGCATCTTCTTAGCGCTCTTGATCGTATCCGCCAACCCGCGGTCCTTCAGCTTGCGAATGATGAATGGCTGATAGAGCTCAAGCGCGATCGGTTTCGGCAGGCCGCATTGATTCAGTTTCAGGCTGGGACCGACGACGATCACGGATCGCGCCGAGTAGTCCACCCGCTTGCCCAACAGGTTTTCGCGGAATCGGCCCTGCTTCCCCTTGATCATATCCGTCAGCGACTTGAGCGGGCGATTGCTCGACCCCAGCACCGGCCGGCGGCATCGCCCATTGTCGAACAAGGCGTCCACCGCTTGCTGCAGCATCCGCTTCTCGTTCTGGATAATGACCTCCGGCGCATTCAGATCGACGAGCTTCTTCAGACGGTTGTTTCGGTTGATAATGCGGCGGTACAGGTCGTTCAGATCGCTCGTCGCGAAGTTCCCGCTGTCCAGCAGCACAAGCGGGCGGAGGTCCGGTGGAATCACCGGAATCACTTCCAGCACCAGCCAAGTCGGGTCGTTCTCCGAG
>JAJDDS010000595.1 GCA_029260195.1 Phycisphaerae bacterium | reverse complement strand
TACGGGTGACATGTGGCTGGCGGGTGACGAACACTTGCAGAACGGGTCGGTTTGTCGCGACGCGGGTCCGCCGATTCTTCCGCCGGAAGAGGATGCGGACATCGACGGTCAGCCACGCGTCTCGGGATCGGCGACGGACATTGGGGCGGACGAGGTCGTACCAGCCGGGAACGGTGACGCGGATGTCGACGGGGACGTCGATTTTGGTGATGTGGGGCGGTTTCAGTTGTGTTTTGGGGGACAGGGTGTGGCACTTCCCGCACCAGAATGCGCGGCGCTGGACTTTGACGGCGACCTGGACGTTGACCTGGGAGACTGGCAGGCGCTCACCGGTGCGATGACCGGTCCCGGGTGAAGTCGGCGACGGGGGGGGCGACGAGCGCGGACTCGTGTCATGTCTCGCAAGTGACGACGTTTCTGCAATCCGAGCCGCGACGGTCAGGGAGCGGTTTGAGGGCACAGGACGGCGCCGCTTCCTCACAGGCGCGGCTTTGAAGATATGCGATCTGCGTGAAACGCCGCGCTAGTCGTGGCGATCGCTCTTACCGTGCTTCTCGACTCGGTATCGGATGGCGTCCCGCGAGATGCCAAGGATGCGCGCGGCACGGGATAGATTGTGTTTGGAGAAGTTCAGCGCAGCCTGGATAATCCGGTACTCGATGTCCTCGAGGGTGGGGCAGTCTCCGGCGAAATCCAGGTTGATCGTGTGTGCGTCGGAGAGGACGACGTCCATGGTGGCGCCCTCCTCGCGGGGCGCTTGGATGTTGAGGTGTTCGGGGCGGATGAGCGGTCCATCGGCGATGAGTACGGCGCTCTCGATGACGTGGGAGAGTTCACGGACGTTTCCTGGCCAGTCGTAGGCTCTGATGGCTGCGGTGGCGTCGTCAGTGAACCCGTCAATGGAGAGGCCGAACTTGCCCGCGTGGGAAGCCGTGAAATGGGCGGCGAGCAGCACGACGTCGTCGCCGCGTTCGCGAAGGGGGACGAGGTGCAGACTCAGGATGCGGAGCCGATGATAGAGATCCTCGCGGAATTCTCCGGATTCGATGGCTTCGTCGAAAGTGCGGTTGGTGGCTGCGAGGAAGTGGACGTCGATTTTCCTTTCCTTGGTCCCGCCGACCGGGCGAATGGTGCGGTGTTCGAGCGTCTGGAGAAGCTTCGCCTGCAAGGTGAGGGGCATGTGTCCGATCTCGTCGAGAAAGACGGTGCCTCCTTCAGCGCACTCGAGCAGTCCTTGTTTGTCGGAACGGGCGTCGGTGAAGGCGCCTTTGACGTGCCCGAAGAGCTCGGCTTCGACGAGGTGGTCGGGCAGCGCGGTGCAGTTCAGGTGTACGAATTGTGCGTCACTGCGCGGTCCGGCGTAGTGAATGGCGCGGGCGACGAGGTCCTTTCCAGTTCCCGTTTCGCCGGTGATGAGGATGCTGGGCGGTTTGTCGGCGGAGAGGGCCGGCGTCGAGACGATTCGGTCGATAAGCCGCTTGAGATCCTGGATGGGTTTCGACTCGCCGATGATCTGGTCGAACCCGCTGACCGCGCGTTCGCGGTCACGGAAGTAGCTCAACTGTCCCGCGATGCGGCGGTTGTCGACGACGCGTTCGATCAGGAGCTGTAACTCCTTGATGTCGAGCGGCTTGGTGACGAAGTCGACGGCGCCGGTCTTCATCGCCTCGACGGCTGTGTCGATGTTCCCGTGGGCGGTCATCATGACGACGGAGGCGGTGCTTCCTCTGCGTTGTAGTTCGCGCAGCACTTCGAGTCCATCGATACCGGGAAGTCGGTAGTCGAGCAGAATGACGTCGGGGGCGAGACCCTCAGCCTGGGCAAGCCCGTCCTCCCCGGTTCGGGCAGCCGTGGCTTCGTGGTCCGCCAACGTGAGCGCATCGCAAACGTTTCTGGCGAGGATGTTTTCGTCTTCGATGACGAGGACGTTGGCCATAGGGGTCTCCGCATGCGGGCTTCGCGTGTGTGTGAACGGCGGGGGGCATTCTTCAGTGAATGCGGGTTGACGTCAACCGCACGGACCGTGCGCGCGAGCTTCGGGCGCATCCGGTGTTGGGGAGCGATTCGGTCGGAACACGCGGATCGAGGGTACGTCGGTCTTGGCGACGCGCCCCTTGTCATCCCGAGCGCAGTCGGCATGCGGCTTTGCCTCACCTCGAATTCATGAAAACGGTTCCCGGACCGGGAGAACGCGGGCCGCCCGTCCGGTCTTCCGAACATCGCCGAGCGGCCTTCTTGAACCGCCAACCCGAATCTACGGAGAAGAGAGGAATCAGACTGACGCTCGATTCCCGGCTAGATCTGCCCGTCTACCTTGAAGAGGATGAGAAGATCGTCGACCTGCAGGAAACGGAACGCCAGCCTCTCCAATAGCGTTCCAGAGCCGACCCTCCAATCCCGGCTCACGTCCCATTGGCATCGCCGACCGGCTGCGATGCGACGTCTGACGTTTGGGGATCACAGGACCGTTGGTCGAACGACACGTCTGCCCGATCCACATCGAACGCGAGGAGTTCGACCCGAAACACGTATCCCGATCCGCGGGGCCTTCTCGGAAGTCGACTTCGACGGTTTCGCTCCTTTCGCCGTCGTCGATTCGGACGAGCATGGGGAACTGAGGCGGTTCGAGGGT
>JAJDDS010000594.1 GCA_029260195.1 Phycisphaerae bacterium | reverse complement strand
CGACTGAGCGAAGACCTCACCGACGATGAGCTGGTCCGCGCAAAAACCGGGTTGATCGCCAAGTTGGAAACCCAGGGCGACATCACCGAAGCCCGCTGCGGAGAACTGGCTGAGGGGCTTTTCCAGTTCGGGCACCCCGTCGATCGCCGCGAACGGATTGAAAAACTAAAGGCCGTCACCGTCGACGACATCCGCGACTACCTCAAGATCCACCCCCGCGACAAACTCAGCGTCGTCACCCTCGGACCGCGCGTCATGGAAGGCTCACGAGTCGCCGACAACGGGACCAACGAAGGGAAGCAAGCGTGAACGACCCCTACACACTCCACACATTGCCCAATGGGTTGCGCATCGTCATCGAGCGAATGCCACACCTGACCAGCGCCGCCGCCGGCTTCCTCGCACGGACCGGTGCCCGCGACGAGACCCCCGAACTCGCCGGCGTGTCCCACTTCCTCGAGCACATGTGCTTCAAAGGAACCGCCAAGCGTGATTGGCATGAGATCAGCGTCGCCTTCGACGACATCGGCAGCATGTACAACGCCTTCACAAGCGTAGACCGGACCTTCTACTTCGGATGGGTACCAAAAAACTCGATCACCGATCAGATCGAGATTCTGGCTGACATGATGCGACCCGCCCTGCCCGAGGAGGAGTTCAAGACCGAGAAGAACGTCATCCTCGAAGAAATTGCCATGGCCAAGGACTCCCTCGACCACGTCGCCTTCGATTTCATGCTCGAACGCATCTTCGAAGGCCACTCCCTCGCTTGGCCCATTCTTGGATACGATAGCACGGTCTCCGCCCTCACCCGTGACCAGTTGCACGCCTACTTCGAGCGCCGCTACGCACCCGACAACCTTGCCCTCATCGTCGCCGGGAACGTCGACCCCGCCGAGATCATCGCGACGGCGGAGAAGCTCTGTGGGGATTGGACGCCCTCCGGTACCCAACACGACCGCGCCCTCCCCGAAATCAAATCGGGGGTCGCCTCCCGCGTCGTCGATCGTTTCAATCAGCAGCTTGTCGCCCTCAGTTACCGCGCCCCCGGAGCCACGGATCCACTCGCTGAGACCGCCCAAGTCGCCACATCCATCCTCGGCGGCGGAAACTCCCGCTTTTACTGGAACATCGTACAGGCTGGCATCAGCCCGCACGCCGGGGTCTTCCGATTCGACCTCAGCGACTGCGGGCTCACCGTCCTCACCGGCCAGTCCGACGCCGGCGATATCGAAGAACTGACGGACGCGATGCGAACCGAAGCCTCCAAGATCTGTAAAACCAAGGTGGACGAGAAGGAGGTCCAACGGGTCAAGAACAAGCGGCGTACGTCGCTGGCGGTCGAGAGTGAATCCCCGTACCATCGACTGACCCAAATCATGGACGACGTCGACTACCGTGGCGCCCCGCGCACCGTGGAGCAGCGCCTCGCCGCCGTCGAAGACGTCTCCGTGGATTCGGTAGCTGCGTTCCTTGAGAAGTACCCGATCGACAGCGACGGATACCTCATCAGCGTAGGCCCCCGAAACTGGCCGGAAACCAACGGTTAACCGCGAGTCCACGAGCCGTTAACGCCGACGACGGGAAAGATGTCTCAAGCCTACCAACTCGAAATCGTCACCGTCTACAACGCCGCGCCGACTCCCGATGCGCGAAATCGCCTGCGCGCACTCGCACTCATCACCCTCGCCGTCGCAGCAGCTTGGCTGTGGGGCGTCAATCAAAAAGCCGACCCGTGGCTTAAGGGCAAGCTCATCCTCGCGGGCATTAATGAAGCCGGCGCCCTGCTCTTCGGCGCACCTGCTGACAAGGCGATGACCGAAGCGGAGAAAGCCGCACTCCTCCAACAGGCGGCTGAAGGCGAACGCCGAGCCGCCATCCTTACCGCCATCCACTACGTCTGGCTGGCGGCTGCCTACCTCACCGGCGCGTGGCTCGCGCTCGCCGGACTCACTGGTGCCCTCAACCGCCGAATATCCCTGCGCCTGCATGGTCAAGCAGCGAAGTTGATCCTCCTCTCGACGATCTTCAGCATCGCCGGCATCTGGGCTGCCATTAGATTTGGCGGCATGCCTCCTCAAGCCGACGTCGCGATGTACGCCAAAATCGGCGCGATCCAGTCCTCCTACGCCTGGATCATCCTCATCGCCGCTCGCCTCCGGTAGGGGGACCGTGCGGTGACGTGAGCCGCGTCCGGTCCTGACCGCGTGTCTCACGTCTCATTCCGCGCAGGCGCAAACGCCCCGTTCCGACGGACTCTCACCGCAGGCTGCTATTTCTCGCGACGCGGGTCGGACATGTTTCGAACCTGCATGGTCAGCTCTTCGACTTGTCGGCGGAGCGCGTCCATTTCGTCGTCGCTCGCCGACTCCGGTTCAGGTTCGGGTTCCGGGTCGGGCGCGGAACGCGGGGCGGTCCGGGCGGAGGCGGTGAAAGCCTCCATCATCGAGCGCGTCCAGTCCATCGGGTTGGTCGGCATCGTCGGGGTGACACCCAATGTGTTGCGAATAAACCGATGCCACTGCTCCTGCGAGGCTTTGTGCGATCCGAGCACCTGGGCGAAGAATTGCTCGACTACCGATCCGAGAAACTGGCGTTGGGTCCGGATGACTTGGTGGAGCACGTTTGTGGGGAACATACTGAGCTTGGGCGGATCGCGCTCGAGGATGATCTGGGTCAGCACCATGTTCGTGATGTCGTCCCCGCTCTTTCCGTCCGTGATGGAGAGCTCGTGCCCTTCACAAATCAGGTCGTGCATCGCGCGCAGGGTGACATGGCAGCTTCGCGTCGTGTCGTAGAAACGTCGGTTGCTGTACTTCTTGATCTTCAGCGCCGGATGGTCGTTCGAGTCGTTCATGGCGGTCCCGCTGTATTATCGGTCCAAATGTCGTCATAATGCAAACACAAAACAGGACCGGAAGCGTGTTTCAAGAAACGCCGTAAATGTATGCAACATAACGGATTGCGCTCGTATAAGTTTTTTGTGCAATTGCACAATTTTCCCTTGACGGGGTCGTTCTGGGAGCTATATTCACCGATATAGGTAAGAACTGGTTTCCCCGCCAGAGGGTAAACGGACAGCCGAAAGGATGGAAGATTATGGCGACCCAGACCAAGGATTTCGTGAGCGGCGTGTTCAAGCAGGCCGGCGAGTGTTTCAACCAGACGATGCGCACCGGCATCGAGTTCCAGGAAGAGGCTGCCAAGTTCTGGTCCGATGCGTTCGGTCGGAACTTTGACCAGTTTCGCACGCAGTTCGACAAGGTGGCGAATGACGCGGTTCCGGCTGCCAAGGAGAACCTCGAGCGCTTTCATGACCTCTTCGACGGACAGGCTCAGGAAAGCCTGGACACGCTGCGCAAGGCCTTCGACGTCGGGCAGGACTTCAAAGTGCCGAACATGGTCGATCAGACCGCCGACGTGTGGCGAAAGTCGTTCGATGTCATGCGATCCAACGTCGACAAGCTGACCAAAGCCAACGTCGACATGTTCGAGAGCGTTTGCCGAACCGCCGAGCAGTGCGGCGCAGCCAACGGCGCCAAGTCTAGCGCCAAGCCGCAGGCCAAGTAGCCAGGCCATACGTGGCGAAGGTCGCGGGGCGGCGACGGATGGCGATGCCGCATCGCCGGCCTGACGGATAGCGCCTGGCGCTTGGTTTTGACCCGCACCGGGCGATCCGTAGACTGTCGGCGGATCCTATTGGTACGGAAGGCTGCGTCATGCTTAAGAATGTTTATCTCGCCGGTGGGGCACGCACCCCGCTGGGTCTTTTCAACAGCGCCCTGGCGGACGTGTCCGCCGCACAACTCGGGAGCAGTGCCATCCAGGCCGCGCTCGAGCGGGCGAAGATTGCTCCCGCAGACGTTGACGAGGTCATCTTCGGTAACGTCATCGGCGCGGGCTTAGGTCAGAACATCGCACGACAGGCGGCGC
>JAJDDS010000593.1 GCA_029260195.1 Phycisphaerae bacterium | reverse complement strand
CAATCTTCGTGCGCGCCTGCTCGACTTCGCCGCACGCTCGCTCCATCGCGATACGCAGCGATTCAATCGTCTTAGCCTCGACATACGGCGGTACCAACATCTTGCGCGGGAATTCGTATCCGGGATGGTCCGCGAACACATCGACCGCGCTTCGCGCCGGATCGGCGCCCGTGAGTATCACCAGTCGCCCGCTGCGAATGTGCGCCGAAAAATCGGTCAACGAGAGCGCCAACACGATGTCGACGGGGTCCGGATCGTAGATGAATACGGCTGCGTGGGCGGCGCCGCGCCGTAGCACCTCTTCCACCTCGGCACCGTTGCCCATCGGCGAGATGAAGACGTTTTCGCCGTTAAAGCCCAGCAGGTCGACGAGCGCCGCCGCGCGAACGCGGGGCATCGAGGCGCGTCCCAGCCAGCGCGACGTTCCGTCGTCCGACTCGATACGCAGCGACGCGCTACCGTCACGTCCAACCGTCGGCGTCACGCCGAGGGGGATACCTGTCTTTTCCAGTTCCTCGGCCAGCGCCGGTTGGTGCGAGCGCAAAGCCTCCAGATTCGTCGGGAGATGTCCGCCGTCCGTTGCGATCAAGGTGGCACCGATCCTCGGATCCGGGCGCGATCGCGGACGGCGGTATTGTCAGCCGCCCACCGCGGTCACCGCCAGAAACACCATCCAACCGCTCCACGCGGCGACCGACACCCAGAGGGGCCAGCCCGGCAGCGGCGGCGAGTTGCCGGCGGGGACATTGGGGTCGTCCCAGTTGATCCGCCCGCCCGCAGCCTTATCTTGCGTCTCAGATTCTGTGCTCATCATCGACTCCGAGCCACGCCGATCTGCAGCCGAAAACGCCTCGGCTGATCCGCGTCGACCCCAGCATCATACCGCGTGGCTGCAATGTCAACGCACGATCAATCTGACCGGAATGGTCAGTATGGGCTGGTCCGCGATATTGGTGGAGATCCGAACCAGCGAGGTATGGGTGCCCTCCGGCGGGTCACCAACCGCCGCGATCTCGACGTGGCGCACCGATTCGCTCTTGCGACCGGGCGACTCGATCACCGTTGCCCGCACGTACGGACCGTCCGCCACAACATCAACCAACTCCAGCGCCCCGGGGACCAGCGCCTCCAGCTTCACCATGCGATCGGATCGGCGACCGCCTTCGATGCGGAGCAAGACAGCCGCCGGCGTCACTTCCACCCGCGGACGAACCGACGAGAAAACGGGGATGCGGATCAGGGGTTGTTTGACCAGGCTCGTGTGGATGTCGAGAAAAGTGCCAAACGGTCCGACCGGAGCCGAATCCGCGATACGCACCTCGATCGAGTAGCTGCGTCCGTCATCCCGATGCACTTCGGTCAAGATCTGTCGACCCGATTCGACGCTGAGAATCTCGAACGGCTCGCTTCCGTCGGTAGACACCTTGACCGCCCGCAGCCCGTTTCCCGGAAGTACCGGTTGCAGTTGCTTGAGCGAAACAGGGCTGTAATCCAGAAGACCGGTGACCTCGCCGTTAATCGCGAGCCCGGTGTCGACCTCGACGCCTCCGACCTTCCCGGCGATGCGGAGGCTGGTGACGATCTGTCCGATCTGGGCGTCAGGGTCGACGCGAAACCGGACCCGCACGCCGTTGCGATCGTCTTTCCGCATCGACTCGGTCGTGAACGTCAGCGCCGTATGCCGGATCTCCAGCGAAGACGGCTCGAACGTCCGCCCGGGTTCGGTCGGGAGGATGTCAACGGTTTTGTCGATCGGCGTTCCCGGTCGCACCGAGCCGAACGAGAACCTCCGCGCGGGCCGATCCTTGACCTGAACGTCGAGCAGCGTGACGACCTCGGCTTCGACAAACAGTTGCAGGAGCGGCTCAAACGGGTCGTTGGAGTACACGGAGACGCTCTTGCGCTGCTTGCCCCGGCGGCGTTTGGAATTGAACTCCGCCACGATCTCGAGTGA
Organism: Phycisphaerae bacterium; assembly: GCA_029260195.1. Lineage (GTDB taxonomy): Bacteria > Planctomycetota > Phycisphaerae > UBA1845 > UBA1845 > OFTM321. Next base: position 11,702 of record JAJDDS010000593.1, on the reverse strand, counting down.
TTCGCCGGGGTCGACCCGTTTCTCGTCCTCGGTGAGTTTTCTGGGGACCGTGCACCCGCAACTGGCGGTGACGCGGTCGATGAACAGCGGCGCCACGCCCACGTTCTCGATGACGAAGCGAGCCGTAGCCCTCTGCCCCTCCGTGAGACGCCCCATCTTGACCGTTCGCTCTTTCACGACGAGTTTGGGTTCGTTTGGCGCCTCATCGCCCGCGGCGGCCGGGGTCGACAATCCACAGGTCACACACACCGCCACCAAGGCCGAACACCCGATTCCGCGCTTCATCGATGTCATCCGTCCGTTGACTCTCCACTGGTCGAGTGTACGTTATCATCGCCTCACCGGGCGAGGGTAGCTCGCCCACGGGGCGCGCCGCCAAATACGGGCGACACACGGTGATTGTATCCGCCGCCAAGGGGCCGGGAAAGTAACCCGACGGTCACGGGAAATCGCTGCGAATTGCTTCGCGCCGTCCGCCGCGTGTCCTATAATCCTCCCCGCTTGCCGACGGAGGGATGACCGTTGAAGGAGGTACCCACGATGCCGAAACTACGTCTGTTCACCCCAGGACCCGCCATGGTGCCCGAAGAGGTCATGCTGGCGATGGCCTACCCCATCGACCATCACCGCACGGCTGACTTTCGCGCGATGCTCGAAGAAGTCACCAAGAACCTGCAATACCTGATGGGGACCGAAGGCACCTGCCTGACCGTTACCGGCAGCGGGACCGCGGCGGCTGAGGCAGCCATCGTCTCGTGTCTTCCTCCCGGTCACAAAGCCCTGGTCTGCCGCGCCGGAAAATTCGGCGAGCGGTGGGGCAAGATTTGCGACGCGTTCGGCATCGCCAACACCAAGTGCGAATTGGACTGGGGCCATGGGTTCAAAGCTGAGCACGTCGCGAAGGAACTGGATCGCGATGCCGACATTGACACGGTCATCGTCACCCACAGCGAAACCTCGACGGCAGCCGTCAGTGACGTCCGCGCCATCGCCGAACTGACCCGCTCGCGCGACATCCTGCTCATCGTCGACGGCATCACGGCCGTCGGCGCCATCCCGGTCAAGATGGACGAATGGGGCATCGACGTCCTGATCACCGGGTCACAGAAAGCGCTGATGCTCCCGCCGGGACTCGGGTTCGTTGGCGTCAACGACCGGGCGTGGAAACGCGTCGACAGCGGCGAGATGCCCAGCTTCTACAACAATCTCAAAGCCTATCGCAAATCGATCGGCAGCTTCGACACCCCCTACACGCCCGCCAACGTCATGATCCGCGGCGCCCAAGTCGTCCTGCACCGCATCAAGGAAGAAGGCGTTGAGTCCATCTGGAAACGCACGGCTTCCTACGCCCGCGCGACGCGCGAAGCCGCACCGGCGCTGGGAATGAAGGTATTCGCAGCCGATCCGGTCGATTCGGTCACCGCGCTGACCGTTCCGGACGGTGTGGACGAACCCAAACTGCGCAAGATCATGCGCGCCAAACACGGCATGCAGATCGCGGGCGGACAGGATCACGTCAAGGGCAAGATCATCCGCATCGGACACATGGGCTACATGGACCAGTTCGACGCCCTGGCGGTGATCGCCGCGCTGGAGCTGACGCTGATCGAGCTGGTCCACCGGGTCGAACCCGGCGCCGCCCTCACCGCCGCCCAGCGCGTCTTCGCGGAATAGCGGGGGAATTGCGAATGTCGAATAGCGAATAGCGAATGACGAGCACCCGCCATCGAGCGGGCGTGCAGTCATTCGCTATTCGTCATTCTGAATTCCCCGTTCCCCGAACGGGGCTACGCCGTCTGAACACAATCGTCCCAGCCGACAGCAGCAACATCGACATCACGATCACCCCCCATTCCGAGAGGGTCGGGATCGGACCGCCGATGCACTCATCCGGTACACCGTCGGCGTCGGCGTCCAAGCTCGTTCCAACAAGAATGTCGATCAGGTCCACGGTGCCATTGACGTTGCAGTCCGCCAGCGGATCGGAGTAGACGGTCAACATGAGATCGAAGTCGTCCAGGTCGGCTGTCCCGTTCTGATCGACGTCGAACACCGCGCACGGATCGTCGGCGGCGTAGGGCCCGCCGCCGAAACAGGCAGCGAAATCGAAGAAGTCAAACAGGTCGATCACGTTGTCACCGTTCTGGTCGAATTCGCGCCTGCCCAGCGAATCGAGAAACGCCAGCACGGCATCGCGATCTCCCGCAGTCAGACCGCCCACCGGGGGCGCCGGACAGACGGGACACTCAGGACAATCGCCGGGAACCAGACCGTTCAGGAAGCGCTGCGCGGATGCCTGCGCTTCGCTGCCGAATGCGCAGTGCATCGCGACGGCGCGAAGAATCCGGCTTTCAAAACCGATGGCAGCCACACCTCCATCATGCCACATTGGATCGCGCACGCGGAGCCCCATTAGCGGTGGCGTCCTAATCTCGAGCTCGGCAGCCGCCCCTTGTGCGATGCCGTCGGCTGCGAGCCCCATGTCGTGCAGCAGGAGGTCGCTGTACGGCTTAACGAGTTTGCCGCTCAGAGCCGGTTCCAAACCTGGATCCCCGGACGTCAAGTAAGCCGGCGTGTGACAGTCGGCGCATCCAACGCTGACGAAGAGCGATTCGCCGGTCATCCCTGATCGCGGCGTCTGCGGCGGTGCGGCTAGGAACCGCTGGAAGTCGGTGACGACGTCGATGAATTCCTTGTCCACGCCGTTCCCCATGGCAATGCTGTCCTCGGGATCCGGAACGACGTCACAGAAATCCGGATCGCCAAGATTCGGCGGACGGATTCCGTTGGGATCATTCTCGACACTCAGGAATCGATTGGTGAGCCCCATCTCGTTCAGCGACGCGTCGGCGGAGAACGTCAGAATGGTCGCGACCTGCGCTTTCCACCCGAACCGCCCGACGCGCGGGACGCCGGGGTCCTCGAACGACTCGACGGTGTTTGCCCGTCCGCTGATCGCATCACCGTCAGAATCCGCGGGATCCTCAAATGCCAAAAGGGCGGCGTCGGGGATGGCTTCGACCAGCCCGTAGCCCATCATGCCTGGGGTCACCCGCTCCGCGACGATATTGGCTTCGGGCGGGACAACCTCCTCGCATTCGATGCGAATGGCTTCGTGTTGGAACAGCGAACCGCCGAACTGATCGAGCGAATCGAACGCACCCTTGTCGGCGAATCCGGCGCGCGTCACCTTGATCGAACCGGGACCGCCCAGCGGCGCGTTGTGGCAGCCGCCGCAACTGTCCTTGTTGAAAATCGGCCCCAGCCCGGACGCTTCCGAAAGCACCGAATTGAATCGGTCCCGTCCGAGCTCGAAGCGGGCGAGTTGATCGGGCGTCAAACCCGGAACCGGTTCGCCCATGGCGGGTTGAAGCGGTGGCTGGCAATCGGGGATCGCCGTGAAATCGCACACCCCGCCAACACACGAGTCCAGCGTACACGGGTCGCCGTCGATACAGACGGTCGGGGAGCTCTCACAAACACCGGAAACGCAGGCGTCGTTCGTGCATGGATCGAGGTCGTCGCAATCGACCGGCGCATTCGCGCAAACGCCACCGTTGCACGTATCGATGGTGCAGGCATCGAAGTCGTCACAGTCCAACGGCGCGACGTCGCATACTCCGAGGGCGCAGAAGTCCGTTGTGCAGGGGTCGCCGTCGTCGCAGACCATCGGCGGATTCTGGCACACGCCGGCGGCGCACGAATCGACGGTGCATGGGTCCAAGTCGTCACAGTCCATCGGCGTGTTCGCGCAGACACCGGCGCTGCACGTGTCGTTCGTACACGGATCAAGATCGTCGCAATCGAGTGGTGCATTCACGCATGTCCCGGCGTCACAAGAGTCTGTCGTGCAGGCGTCCAGGTCATTGCAATCCTCGGGTCCGACGCAACCGGCACACAGGAACTTCTCCACCTGGAAATTGTCGACGCCGCCCTCGGTAACCGAGTCGCTCGGATTGTCCGACGTCTTAAAACGCACCCGAACCACCGATGTCGGCGTGATATGGTCGCCAACGAGGAAACTGGCGATCTCCCACGCGCTACTCGTCCCGGTGGTTGACATCACAGGCGTCCAACTGAATCCGTCGTCATTGGAGACCGCCACATCCAGCGCGTCGGGACTGCCCGTTTGGCTGAAGAACCACTGTCGCCAGGAGATCGTCGCGTCCGTCCCCGCCAGGTCGAACGCCGGGGAGATCAGATGCGTCGGGCCGCCGTCCACATCGTCCGCATTCGCCGACCCGCCGGGAGGACCATTTTGCGTGACGAACGCCATCACCGCGTCGAGCGCCTGCGTGGCGTCCTCATCGGGGGCAGCCAGCTGCGCGTTGAACACCGTCCCGTTCGGTTGGGCCTGTTCCCACGCGCCGGATGTAAGCGCCGTGTTCACCACGGTCCACGCCGAAACGTCGCCCTCCATCTCATCCAGGAAAGTGATCTGCGTGCCGGTGGCAGCCACCGTCGTAAACGTCGACGCGGGGGCGGTCGGCGGGTCAAGGAACGTTCCACCACCCACCAATCCCACCTCCACGTAGAATGCCAATCGAGACGCGCACGGCGCCGCGGGAAGCGTGCCTTGGAATGTGTCCCCGCCCATCCAGGTCATCGACGACATCAGAAACGCCCCGCCGTCCACAGATACAAAGAGCTTGCCCGACGTGGAATCGATCGTGCCCGTCTCGGGCGTCGCCATCACCTGAAACGCCGACGTCGCGTCCGGTGGGACAAATCCCGGAAGTCCCAACGGATAGCTGAACACCACACCTGTCGGCGGGTTGTTCATCCATACTTGTGTACCGGTACACCGCCCGATCACGAGGTCCTTCCAACCGTCGCCGTCGATGTCGAAGGCTGCGACGTCGTGTGTACCCGTCAGCGAACCCGTCGGGATGACGCTTGGATCCTGCTCCTGCAGCGTGACGTTTGACCCCGGTGTACCAGCCAAGTTGCGATAGATGTGCATGCGCCGGCTGCAACCGGAGATGTCGACGTCAACGTCCGCGATGAGCACGTCCTGCCAGCCGTCGTTATTCAAATCGGTGATGAGCGAATTGCTCGCGAACCCGTCGTCGCCTCCGGCTTGGAACGAGAAGGTGAACGGCGTGAAGTCCGCATGCCCCTGAGCGTCGTTGCCCTGATTGAGGAGGTACCGGTCGGAGCCGTCGTCGGACGCGACCAGGTCGAGCATACTGTCGTTGTTGAGGTCACCGACGGAGACATGGTACGGTGCGTTGCTGTAGACGACGTCGTAGAAGTCAAAGAACCCCTCGCTGGCGCTGTCGTTGTACACTACGGCGATGTGTTGTGGCGCGCTCAGGGCGGTTTGCTTGACGACATCCAGAACTCCATCGCCGTTCATGTCCTCGATCGCGCTGGCTGCCCCGAACGCTGATAGCAGCATCTCGGAGGTCATCCGCGACGTGCTCAAGTCGGTGAACGTTCCGGTCCCGTCGTTGATGAGCAGACGGTTGTTGAAATCCAATGTCTGTCCACCACCCGAATCATAGTCTCCGAAATACAGGTCCGGGGCGCCGTCGCCGGTGAGATCGCGCGCCGCAACCGAGCAGAATCGCGGCGCGTGCGGGAATCCGTTCCCCGCGATGCCCTCGAGCTGCGGAATGCGGAATTCCTCGTATCGAAATCCCGCCCACACGCCACCGGGCGCGCCCAGATTCCGGTAAACGCGCGGGTGCGAAATCGTTTTGGGAAGCCCGTCGCCGAGCGTGGTGGCGGTGATGATGTCCAACCATGTGTCACCGTCAACGTCCGCCAGAAACACGTCGCGGTCATTCGTCAGGTCCAGGAACCCCTGCCCGCCGTCATCCGCCGCGATCGCGAACGCGTTTGTTTGATCCACCAGCACGCCGTCCACCGCATGCCCCTCAGCCGTCCCTTCGTTCATGAACAGGACGTTTCGCTTGCGCCCGGTGCTGGTGAACGGTTGCTTGCGGACGCAGACAAGATCAGTATCGCCGTCCTTATCCAGATCGCCCCAGGCGTAGTCCTTCTCCTCGGGATCGGTCTCGCCGAGAGAGGAACTAGCCGAGAGTCGCTGCGCGGTCTGCTCGGTGAAGTCGACCCAACCGCCGCCGCCCGGCGGTGGTGGCGGAGGCGGATCGCCCCCGCACGCACCGCCCGCACACAGATCGACGCAAAGCGTGTCGACCGCCGCCCCGGCACAGATACCGTCCCACTGTGTATCGCAGCAGAACGAGTCCGCGGCGCACACCACCGTTTCACAATCGAGGCAATCGCACCCCGGCGTACCGTTCGCCACACAACAATCGCTCGTTCCGCCGAACGCGACGGCGGGCGTCCACCAAACCATGCCAGCCATCAACGCGATCGTCGTAACTGCCGAGATCACGCGCCGACTTGACGTTTCGCAATCCGTGGATGTCGCGTCCATACCGAAACACATGTCGCCTCTCCGTAGTGGTTCCGTCGATGCCATGGGCTCACACTCCTTCAAGATTCGCAGAGGCTGAGGTGGAGCCGCGTCGCGCGCTGAGCGCGGCCGAAACGGTGACACGACTAAATCCCTGCGGAAGTTCCGACGGGAACTCCCCTCCAGCCGACCTCAAGTGTGACGGATTCGATCGGAGTTTTCAACCCCACCCGCGATCGCTAGCCCGATCCGCAACCACAGGGCGGCTGAGGGACGGGGTTTAGGCAAAAAGACAGCCCGCGTCGATCCAGGGACCGACGCGGGCGTGTGGTATCTAGCCAGAAGAACGAACTTCGCGATCTACTTCCTCGGAGTGATCGTGATCGGCGCGCCGGCCGGCGCGGGTGCGAGCAGCGACTTGCCCGACAGCAGCGTATCAATGTCCTTTTTCATGCTGCCGTCATTCACCGCTCCGCCGCCGACGTACACCTTCTCGACCTTGCCCGACTTGCCGATCAGGAACATCGTCGGGAAACTCGAAACCTTGAACGCGTCGCGGCCGATCTTGTTCGGATCCAGCCACTGGGAAAACTTGGCACCGAGATCGGACCACTGCTTGGTCACCTGGTCCTTGGTTTTCGCACGACGGTTCGCCGGATCCAACTGATCGACGATGATGTCCTGGTTCACGCCGACGAACTTCACCGGCTTACCGGCGTAGCTAGTGGCCATCTCGCTCAGCTTGGGCAGCGCCTTCTTGCAGTACCCGCACCAGCTCGCGTAGAAGAACGCCAGGGTGGCTTCTTCCTCGGCACCAGCCAGCGCCGCCGTCGAATCGTCCGCAGCTACCTTGAACGTGCCTATCGGTACGTTCTTGCCAGCCATCTGCATCGCCGGCCGCTGCGGCCTCTTCGCAGCCACCGCGGGTGCAACCTCTTGCGGGGGAAGCTTCTTACCAGCCAGCAGCGTGTCGATGTCTCTCTTCAGGCTACCGTCGTTCGCTGCACCGCCACCGACATAGACCCGCTCGACCTTCCCGCCTTTGCCGAACAGGAACATCGTCGGGAAACTCTGGACTTTGAACGCCGTCGACCCGGCCTTGGTCGAATCAAATGCCTGCGCCAGCGACCCGCCAATGGTCGTCCACTGATCGGTGACGTACTTTTTGGACTTCGCCCGCTTCCCGGTGGCGCCGTCTTCCTTCAACTGGTCCATGCTCACGCACAGGAATTGGGTGGATTTGCCTTCGTAGCTCTTCGAGTACTCGTCGAGCTTCGGAATCGTGCGCTTGCAGAAACCGCACCAGCTCGCATAGAACATCACCACTGTCGCGTCCTCTTTCATCTCGGCGGTGCTGATCGGCGTGCCGTCCGCCAATGCAAACGTCGCATTCGGAACCGGCTTGCCGGACAACTGCATCGCCGGACGCTGCGGCGCCTTGCGAGCAGCCGCCCGCGTCGGGGAAATCGCTACGATCTGCTGCGGATTCTTCGGGTCGTCGGTCTTGATGGTCAGCTTGTGACCACTCGCCGGCGGGGCGTAGTTCGCGGGGAGGCCGAGAATCACATTGTAGTGGCTTTGAGCCACCTCTTTGATCTCGATCTCGACGCCCGGCGCGTCCGTTGTCGCCGACAGGACCTTACGCGGCGCGGAAGAATTGAATTTCACGCGGACACTTTGCTGACGCGCAGTCGCCTGCGCCTTGGGAATCACGACCTGTGGCGGCGTAACCTCCACCAGTGGCGGGACATACGCGGACACCGCCAGATCAACCGTCGCCTTGTCATCCAGTGACGTGCTCAGCTTGAAGTTGCCCCGGTTGACCTTCTCCGCGTACGGCGGGTTCGAGCGAATGACGACCTCGTAAACCTCTCCCGGCGTCTTCTCGACGAGTTCCGCCGAGAACACGCCCGCCTTCGCCGCCGGAAGCGACAACGTCGCCGGCTCGCCCATGTTGTTCGTCAGCGTCAACCGGCGCTCCAACTGCTCGTCCGGCTTAATGCGACCGAAGCTGCCACCCCGCGCCGGATCGATCGTGAAACGCTGCTTGACGGTCCCGCTCACGGTCAGACGGTACGACCCCTTCACCGGGTCGTTCGATGACACGGTGATCGTCTTGGTGATCTTCGACTTGAGACGCGCGGTGTCGATCGTTACCGGAATCTTGCCGACGCCGCCCGGTTCGATCGTCTTGTCGTACTGCGACGCGACCGTGCATCCGCAGCTCGGCTTCACTTTCGTGATATTGAGCACGGCGTTGCCCGTGTTGCGGACCTCAAAGGTGTGATTCACCTTCGCCCCGACCCACACCTCACCGAACTCGTGCGTCTCCTTGTCGACCAGGATCTTTGGCGCCGGTCCCGCGGGCTTCGCCTCAACCTTGACCGAAGGCTTCGGAGGAGCCTTCGCCCCCGAGCCCTTATCCACCTGCGCGAACGCAGGCGCGACCGCGACGCAAAACGCCAACGCCGTCAACGCGACGCCCGACAAGCCACGTCGCCGCAACATCTCACATTGCTTACTCATAGTGGAAACCATCTCCTCTAAACATGCCAATTCCGCCCCAGAACGTTCTAACTCAACCACGATCTCGATCGAGAAGAGGCGTCGTAACGCGACATCCAAGCCAGCCGATACGTCACCGGCCAACCACCCTGGTGTCCGAATCATAAGGAACCGCGACGCCCCGATACAAGAGATCCGCCCCCGCTGGTTACTCCGCAGTTACGTTCAGAGCGCATCTCCGTTACGCCGTTGTTACGCTCGATTTCGCCGACGATCCTTCTCCCGCCTCCAACGCCCGAGAATCCCGGTCCTCCGCGCCGTGTCCTTCCCCGCAGGGGATGCTATAATCCGCTCGAATAGTCACCCAAATGGGGCACGTTTGGCAGGACCCGCGACATGAAGATATCGATCAAATACTGCGTGCAGTGAAACTACCACCCCAAAGCCGCCAGTCTGGCGGACGCGATTAAGGACCGTTTCGGTTCCGGACCTGAGTTGATCGAGGGCGCCGGGGGGGTGTTCGACGTAACGCTCGACGGAGAACTCATTTACAGCAAACACGAAACCGGCGTGTTCCCTGATCATCAGCGCATCCTCGATAAGGTCAGCGAGCTTACCGGAACCGCCTGAACCGGGCGGTCCGCCACGCCGGTCCCATAGCACACATCGCCGCGCGAGCGGCGAACCGCTGGTTCGCGGCGGCCCATCTCGTTAACATAGGGCTCTGATGCCCACAGACGGGGCTGGCTCGCGAAGCCCCCCAGTCCAGGGAAGGAGAACACCATGACCGGCGCCGCGAACATGACTTGGCTAGGCCACTCCGCCATCCGGCTGACCCTGCCGGATGAACGCGTGGTCCTCATCGACCCTTGGCTTCGGGACAACCCGTCCTGCCCCGATCAACTGAGAGCGCAACCCCGTTGCGACTTCGTCGCCCTGACACACGGGCACGGTGACCACACCGACGACGTCTGGCGGCTTATCGACAAGTTCAACCCGCACATCGTCGCGACCGTCGAACTCTGCCAGATCGTTGGCATGAAAAGTCCCAAGGCACGCTTCGCGCCCATGAACATCGGCGGAACCCAAAGCATCGACGGCGTGCAATTCTCGCTCACGCGAGCCTACCACTCGTCAAGCATTGATCTCGATACCGGCCCCGCCTACACCGGCATGCCCTGCGGCGTCATCGTCAGCGCGGACGAACTCGCTCCGTTCTACCACGCCGGCGACACCGACGTCTTCGGCGACATGAAACTCATCGCCGAGCTCTTCGGACCGAAAATCGTCGCACTCCCCATCGGCGACCACTTTACGATGGGAGTGGCCGGCGCCGCGTACGCAGCCCAGCTCTTCCAACCCGCCAACATCGTACCCATTCACTACGGCACGTTTCCGGTTTTGCACGGCACGCCCGAGGCATTTCGCGACGCGCTGCCCGACGAACTCAAGACCCGACTCATTGTCCCCGAGGTCGGCCAACCCGTCCGATGGACGGAGAACGGACTGTCACAAGGTTAGCGCCCAACGCGGCGCGCCGTTGGCGAAGAAAGATATGGACAGCAATTACGACATCGGACCCGAACTCCCCAAGCTCGTCGACGGCGTGCTCGCCAGCTATCGCGCCCACGACACCACTCAGCACATAGGCCGAGTTCACTTCGCCTCCCGAAAGCAGATCACCGAGCTACTCGAACGAATGCTCGAACTCCTTTACCCAGGCTATCTTGGTCGCAAGGACCTCACCGACCACAACATCTCCTACCACATCGGCGAACTCCTCCCCCGCATCGCCCAACTCGCCTACGACCAGATCGACAAATGCCTCCGCCACGAGCAGCAGCGCACCGAACACCGATCGCCCGACGAAAAGAAATGCGACCGAGACGCCCGGGAAATCACGCACGCGATGATCGAACGGATCCCACACATGCGCGAGGTGCTGGCTGACGACGTGCATGCCGCCCTCGACGGAGATCCAGCCGCCACCGGCACGGACGAGATCATTATCGCCTACCCGGGGATTCTCGCTGTCAGCGTGTACCGCATCGCGCACGAACTGCACAACCTCGGCGTCCCACTCATGCCCCGCATCATGAGTGAGTGGGTCCACCGCGAGACGGGCGTCGACATTCACCCCGGTGCGCGCATCGGTCGCCGCTTCTTCATTGACCACGCCACGGGCGTCGTCATTGGCGAGACCACCGACATTGGCGACGACGTCAAGATCTACCAGGGCGTTACACTGGGCGCGCTCTCATTCCCGAAAGACGATAGAGGCCGCATCATCAGAGAAGCCAAGCGCCACCCCACTGTCGAAGACAATGTGACGATCTACGCCAACGCCATCGTCCTCGGCGGCAAGACAGTCATTGGTGCTCATTCACAGATTGGCGGATCGGTCTTCCTGACCACCAGTGTCCCCCCTCATTCCACAGTCACGATCCCCACACCTGATCTGCGTGTCAAAGGCCGCGACGGCGTCTCCCGCATCCACGACGGCAAACAAAACCAGATCCTCCCCGATTATCAGATCTGATCCACCCCAAGCCTCCCGCCCTAAATGCTTGATTGCGGCCATGTTGATCCGGCTCAAAGTGTTGTGACGCATATACTTGCGCCTTCAGTGCCCACGTGCGCCGTTGCGATTTCAGCCCACAAACGCGCAGCGCCGAACATTCCTTGCCCGCTCAATTGATGGCCAAATGCGCTGGCGATGACACAATTGAGTATTATTTCGTTGACGCGACTCTCTCGCCGAGTTTAGACTTCCAGCATCGAAAAGGAGGTCGAATCGTGAAACACGCAT
>JAJDDS010000592.1 GCA_029260195.1 Phycisphaerae bacterium | reverse complement strand
GGTGGGAACGGAGAGTGCTCTGGCCGAACAGGACGGCGACGCGGTCGTGGATGGCGACCGATCCGCCGCCGGCCGGCGTACCGTCGATGGTGACCAGCAGGCAAGTTGCGGATTCGGATCGAGCGGTGGTCTCGATCAGGTCGACGATGTCAGCAGGCGGGGCGTCCGAACCGACGAAGCCACGGGCGGACACGTTCGCCCATGTTGCGGCGTTGTCGGGGCTGACACGGTGGACTTGGAGGGCGCGGTCGTGGGAGGGGGGATGGTCGCCGCGGTGGATGGGCTGATAGAGGACGTTGGATTGTCCGGTCAGCCGGTATGGACGATCGGACAGCGCGCGGGTCAGCGTTGCGTCGGCGTGTGGGCATAGCTCGATGTTCACGGGCGTGTTGTTGGACCTGTAGAACTCCTCAAGGATGTCGAGTTGATCGGCGGAGACGGGTCCATTCATGCCGATGGCGATGGCCTGGGAGACGGGTGATTCGGGGCCTGCGTAGATGGCTTGCCCACCGGCGAAGGTACGCACGGTTGGGCCGGAATCGGGATGGCGCTGCGCGTAGGCGCGGGCGCAATCCGCAGCGACGCTGGCGTCGGCGTTTTCGAGTCTGCGGGCGAGTGTGAGGTCGGCGAACATTCTTAATCGAATCTCCTCGGGTGACGCGCGCGTGCGAGATTGGGAGCATAGCGGGGTGGGGTGGGCGTGTCGTGCGAATCGCGTTTTCGGGACGGTGTACCGGGATGCGTGCGGACGTCCGACCGGGCGGCGGCGAGTACGGGGACAGAGTCCACCGTATCCGCGGAATCGGGCGACATTTTTGGGTGGGCTGTGGTCGATATACACGCGTTATGAGCGCATTGGATACAGAGACAGTCGAGCGGTTGGCCCGGGTGGCGCTGGCGGCGGATCAGCCGTACCTGTACTGCCGTGTGGTGCCGGTGCTGAGTGGGGCTGCTCCAGAGAGTGCGGAGTGGATACTTGGGTATCTCAAGGCGCTGGTTCAGTTGGGGTTGCACGACGCGGCGCGTGATCTCTTGGTCCGGTTCGAGGGGGATACCGCGGCGGATCCACAGGTTGAGGCGTTGACGAGGGCTGTGTCCGGAGCGCCGAGGAGTCGGATTCCCTGGACATCGCGCCGGCGCCGGTTCGAGGCGAACGTTGCGGCGTTGTCGAAGCGCGACGTGAGGGCTGCGGAGGCTGTTCGATCGGCGTGGGGTGCGGCTTGCGAACGGTACGAAATGCACGCGTGCGCGGACGGGAACATCCAAGTGCGCGATATGTCGGCGGTATGGCCGGCGCGATGGGTGCGCGGGTTGGACGATCACAAGGGGAGGGCGGCCAGTCGGATCAACGTCACATCCGCCGGTATCTTGCCGCCGCCGCTCTTGTTCGAGGGTATGGGGCTGGGCTTGGAGATACTGGAGGGGTATCGGCGGACGCGGAAGGTGTTTCTGGATGCGTCCGCGGGTGTGTACATCGTGGAACCGAGCGCGGAGGCGACGGGGATCGCGTTTCATCTGCACGATTGGCGTGAGGTGTTGGCGGATGAAAGCGTCTACGTGATCGTGGGGTGTGATGCGTCGGCGCGATTGGGAGAGTTGCTGTCGGGTGATGATTATCTTCCGTTGACGGATCGGTATTGCTACTGCGGTGATGTGGATACGCGGGTGGCGAATCCGGCGACGTCGGTGTTGGCGTCGGTGGGGGCGAATCGGCAGTCGCGCGCGCAGGCGTTGCGTGTGGAGATTGGGGAGCGTTACGCCGGCCGGGACGCATGTTATTGGGCGAGACGGTACGCGGAGAATGTGGATGAGGACGGTCGGGCAACGGGGCGGCGGCTGCGGGTGATCGGTATTACGTCGCTGCACACGACGTTTCTGCAATACAGCATGCGTGATTGCCTCGAGGCGCTGGAAGCGTTGGGGCACGAGACGCGGCTTCTGATCGAACCCGCGGCACACAAGTGTCTGGATCCTGTCGCGGCGCTCTCGGTGCAGCGCGACTTTGAACCGGATGTGGTGTTGCTACTGAGCCGGATGCGGTACGAGATGACCGGTCTGATTCACGAAGCGATACCGTCGGTGAGCTGGGATCAAGACGCGCTGCCGTGGGTGTTCGACCCGCAGAGGAACCCGGCGCTCGCGTGGAACGACTTTCTGATGGGGTTCTCTGCCGCCAACGCGGGAGAGCGTTTCGGCTGGCCGGCGCATCGGCTGATGTTCTGCCCGATGGCCGGTGGCGCTGACACGTATTCCTCCGCGCCGCTGCCGGCGTCTGATCTCGCGCCTTTTCGCAGTGATGTGTCGTATGTGAGCCATGCGTCAGCCACGGTTGAGGATGAGGCGGAGCACGCCGCCAGTTGGCTTTCGAATGGGCGACATCGCGAAGTGTTGCGGGCGGCGATCGCTAGGATCGCTCCGGGGTGGTTGCATGGTGGGGAGTTTCCGGGACCGGTGATGCGGGTGATCGTCGACACTGGGGCGGAATTGGGTGTGCGTCTGTCAAATGACGAAGCCTGTCAGGTTTCGGTCGCGTTGTTGCGTGTGGGAGATCGGGCGTTTCGGCATGTGGCATTGGAATGGGTGGCGGACTGGGCGGATCGGACGGGGCGTACGTTCCATCTTTGGGGTAACGGTTGGGATCGTCATCCGCGGCTTGCGCGGTATGCGCGCGGCGCGACGGGCAACGGTGAGGAGTTGCGTCGCGTGTATCAGGCGTCGGCGATCAATCTGCAACTGATGGGGTACGGGTTTATTCATCAGCGAGCATTGGACGGATTGATGGCGGGTGGGTTCTTCATGACGCGACGATCGCGGGCTGACGTCCAAGGTCCGGACTTGCGGGAGTTAGTGGAATTGCTCGACGCGTGCGGGGTGTCGGATTCGGCGGGCCTGGTCGCGATGGGTCGGGACGGGCGGGCTGAGCGTATTCGCGCGTTGCTGACGGCTTTTGGCGCGGACCCACGCGTGCTGGACGCGCGCGTGATCAACGCCTGGCGGTGCGGGCTTCTGCTGCCAGCGGCTGATGAGGTCATTCCGGGGTTTCGGGAGATGTCGTTCACATCGGCGCGTGAGTTCGAGGCGCAGGCCGAACGGTTCCTGGCGAGCGCGGAGTCACGCGGGCGTCACGCGAGCGAGATGCGCGAGGTACTGATGGAACGGTACTCCTACGGATCGCGGATGGGGGAGATGCTCGGGTTTCTGTCACGCGGGTTCCGCGTTGAAGCGGACGGCGTCGATGCAAGGGCTGGACGAACCGAGGCGGCGGTGGTTCCCTGACGAGCCGTGTTGGAGATCCAAATCACTTCTGTTTCGTGTCTTGTCTCTCGAAAGGGACGATTCCCTACATTCGGACGCCCGACGGCTACGGTGTCGGGTTTTCGGCACGGGAGGCTAAGAGTACATCGCAATGTCGCGCTTTGCATACATCTACGGTGAGCGATGCGCGGCGTTTCGGAACTGAAAACACGGATGTCCGCTTCCTGACGGTCGCGGCTCTGTTTACCTTGCGCTATTCTGCTAACTGAATGCGCGCAGACGTTCCGCATTGTGTGCACATCTGAAATAGACAGTCTGCTGAGAATCGGATCGTTCGAAAAGGACTACACACTCGAAGTGGCGCTTCAGAATCGCCCGGAGTTTCTGGGGTGACTCCAGAGCCGTCTTGTGGTCCCAACTGAGCTCGTCCGCGTATTCGATTTCCTCCGAGCCGCACATCACGCCGTCGCTTCCGATAGCGTCCGCGATTCTCGTCAGCAAGCCGTCCACTTGGCCAGGGTCGAAATGGGCTAACGCCCCGTCCCAACATACGACGTCGTAGTGGCTGCGCGGAAAGGAATCGGCCACAATGTCCAATCGGTGATACGATACATTGTCCGCTTGATGATGCCGTTTGGCGGTCGCCAACGCCTGCGGGTCGATGTCTACCGCGTCCACATGGGAGGCTGTGTGTGAATAAAAATGATGTGTGTAGAACCCATCCCCGCAGCATAGGTCGAGCACGCGACAGCCGGGCCTCATGATCTGGTGCGCATAAGCTCCCCGCTCGAGGAAAGTCGGGTCTCGCAGAGCACTCCATCGCGAAAGACTGAATCGATGATTGCCCCAATGAGGCGGCTCCGCCCCGTCATGCCAGAACCGCTGGTTCTGGTCCGCGGAGAATGCCTGTACGAAGCGCTGAGCCAATCCCCACCTTCGTTCGGGTGCGTAGACCAGCCGTCGTACCCAGTCGCTGATTCCCGGGCGTCGCTTCGAATCGATGACGGCATGTCCCTCGGTGACGAATCGCCTGCGACCGTAGATTCTGCGGATCCTCACACGCGTGCCAAATAAGTCCTTGCATCGATGCGTCAACTGGTCCTCGTATCGGTCGCTCGAAATCACAATCGCCGCGACGTCCTGAAGTTCGGCAGCCGAAGGCTTGACGACGCGGAGTCCGTCGATTGACTGGCCGTCGTGGGCGCCGTCATCCAGGATAACAGCTACCTGCCCCTTCGCCGGATCGTCAAGTTCGGAGATGAGCCACCGCGTGTGACGGCCGGCGCCGAAGATGGCGAGTCGATGTCCACGTCTCTTCGCTTCGTGACTGATTCGTCGCCACCGCTCTAGCAGGAATGCGCGTTGTTGAGAGCGATCGACCGAGGACACGGTGGACTCCGAATCAGGACCCGAAAGGCCTTGGCGAACGACGCAACATTCACCTATGTCGGAAGAGACTCGGTATCCGCTCCACCTGAATTGCGGTACGCCGCGCCGTGCGTAGCGACGAGGGGCTCTCGGAGGTGGTTGACTCGATGTTTCGATCCGATCGCGCGCGTGGCGGCCACTATCTGCGGATCGCTCGCTGGTTTCAATGAGCACGCCCTTCGAGTCGCGCTTGGGGGGATGGTCGAGCTCTTATCGCGCCGAGGCGCGCGCGGTCGATGCGGGGGCTGTGCGGGCGGTCGCGGCGGGCGGCAGTCTGGATTAGACTCCACGTTGGAGGTGACCTGTGCTCGTCCGAGATGAACAAGTGGGTGACCGGGACGCTGTGTATGTCGTCAACGCGTCCGCCTTTGAAACACCGGCCGAGGCTAGACTTGTGGACGCGCTTCGAGCGCAAGCGCAGCCAGTTGTATCGCTTGTGGGTGAGGATGGGGGAGAAGTTGTCGGTCATATCATGTTCTCGCCCGTCACATTGTCAGGAGATCCTCAGGTATTGGTGATGGGTTTGGCGCCCATGGCGGTCGCGCCGGAGCGTCAGAACGAGGGCATCGGCTCGGCGCTCGTTCGAGAGGGTCTCTTGCGGTGTGAGCAACTTGGGTTTGCGGCGGCCGTCGTTCTGGGTCATCCGGAGTACTATCCGCGCTTTGGGTTCTCGCCTTCCTCTCGATTCGGTATCGACTCGGAGTACGATGTTCCGGACGAGGTCTTCATGGCGATGGAGTTGCAGCCGGGGGCTTTGAACGGTAAGCGCGGCAGAATCAAATACCATGCCGCATTCAGCGCCGTTCAGCGAGGGCGTGCGGACGTGGCTAACCAGGGGTCCGCCGTGCGGTGGCGGTCGCCGTTTCACCGGCCACCCGACGGCAAGCCACTTCGAGTGCTTTCTGGATGTGTGAATGCTGGGTGCCGGGCGGTGGCGCCTTTCAGCTCAGCGCGTGAGGGTGATGATGGGGAGTTGGGGAGGGAAGACTGCTTTGGCGCGGGTGCGGATGGGGTCGGATTGATGCCAAGAGGAGATGACGACGGCGCCGAGCGTTGCGGGGTCCACTTCAGTGGGGCGGCGGACCGGGAGGTCGGCGACGCACCCGGTGACCGGGATACGGTCGTCTAGGATGCAGACGACGCTGGGACCGTCAATGTCGCGCACCTGATCGAGAAACCACGGGGTATGGGTGCCGGCGCCGAAAATGGCGACGG
>JAJDDS010000591.1 GCA_029260195.1 Phycisphaerae bacterium | reverse complement strand
GATTTGCGTGAGGCTGGTTTTGACCTGGGCGACGGGAAGGGATTCCACCGTTTGGCGTATCTCGCTGGCCAGGGCGCGGGTCTCGCTGATGGACTGTCCGACGGCGGGCGTGAGGTCCGCGAGGTCGGCGATGGCGACGTTTGCCGCGGCGACGTCGAGCGTTTCGATTTTGTCAGCCAGTTGCCCGACGACGTCGCGGAATTCAGTGATGGCGTCATTGATGATGCGCGGATCGACGGCCGAGATGGTGGCGGTGGCCTGGTCGGTGAGATCGTGCAGTTGCGTTGAGAGTGATTCGATGCGGGCAGCGTCAATAGTGTCAGCCCACTTCTGCCCTGCGTCCTCGGGGATGGCGATGACGCGCGCTCGGATTTCGCGCATGAGGACGGTGATTTCAGCCAGTGTTTCGTTGAGGAGATAGGGGTCGAGCTGTTCAACGCGCTCTCGGACGGCTTGTGCGGCGTCGCCGATGTCCTCGTTGCGTTGAAAGCTCCCGGTGATGTCGATTTGCCTGCCGAGTTGGGGCCCGGGGGGTTCGTTTCGATCGGTGGGTCCGTTGGCGCGGAACGCCGCGCAGCCGCCAGCGAGCGGAATGAGGAGCGAGGCGAGAAGGCAATGTGCGCGGTGCGCGGTGGATGCGGACCGGTTCACCGTGTGTGGCTCACGGGACGTATTTGTATCCGATCGTATGCACGGTGATGATGTGCCTCGGGTTCTTGGGGTCGGGTTCGATTTTACGGCGCAACGAGACGATGTGGTTGTCGACGGTGCGGTTGGTCGGAAAGGCGTCGAGCCCCCAGATTTTATCGAGCAGGTCATTTCGCGGCACGGGCTCCTCAGCTTTGTCGGTCAGCATCTTGAGCAACTCGATTTCGAAGTATCCGAGGTTGAATTTCTGCTCACCGCGCGTGACCGTGCCTTTGACGAGGTCGACCTCGGCTTCACCGATTTTCATGACGCGGGCGGCGGTCGGTTTGGCCCCGGCGTGCCGCAGCGAGACCTTGATCCTGGCGAGTAGCTCGCGGACGCCGAACGGTTTCGTGATGTAGTCGTCGGCGCCGAGCTCGAGTCCGCGGACGACGTCGACCTCCTGCGACCGTGCGGTCAGCATGATGATGGGGACGGTGAAGCCGGCTTCGCGCACCTGGCGGCAGACCTCGAATCCGTCGAGCTTGGGCATCATGATGTCCAGCAGAATCAGGTCCGGGCGTTGGGTCTTGGCGATGTCGAGGGCCTGTTCGCCGTCGGTGGCTTCGAGCACCTCGTATCCCTCGAACTGCAGGTTGTCTCGCAGGCCCATGGCCATATCGGGTTCGTCTTCTGCTATCAGGATTCTCGCCATGGTCATGTCCTCTCGGAAAGATCGCCCGCGTCGGGCGCGTTGTCAGGAATCTCCGTCCGCAATCGTCGTGGACTCCGGTAAGAATATGCGAAACACCGTACCTTTGACCAGCCTCGATTCCACGTCAATGCTCCCGTGATGGGCTTCGACGATGTGTTTGACGACGCTCAGACCGAGACCCGTCCCGCGAACCTTGCGGACGCGGTCGTCGTTCGCCCGGAAGAATCCATCGAACATCCTGGCTCGATCCTCAGGTGAGATGCCGATGCCGCTGTCGGCCACGGAGATGAGGACGCCGTGCCTGTCCCGGCGCGTTTCACAGCCAATGTCAATGTCGATGCGTTTTTCGTCGCGGCTGTACTTGACCGCGTTGCCCATGAGATTGACCACGGCTTGGGCGATGGCGTCGGCGTCGGCGTCGACGGTGGGCAGTCCGTCCGCGACATCGAGGGAATGTTGGAATCCGCGCTGGTCGAGGTCGGCGCGGTAGTTGTCGTAGGTGTCGCCGATGACGCAGCCAACATCGATTGGGCGCATGGCGTAGGCCTTTCGCCCGGCTTCGATGCGGGAAAAGTCGAGGATGTTCTCGATGAGCTGCGTGAGGCGGGTGCTCTCGCGGTTGATGATGCCGTAGTACTCCAGTTTCTTTTCGTCGGACGGGACGCGGTTCTCGGTGAGCATCTCGCTGAACATGCGGATCAGCGCGAGGGGGGTTTTGAGTTCGTGTGAGACGTCCGCGACGAAGTTGCTCTTGAGTTGGGCGAGGGCGACCTCGCGCTGGACCAGGCGCATCATCTTGACAATCAGGGCGACTATGACGACCAGGAACAGTACGCCGATCGCCACGAAAACGGCGATTCGCACGAAGGCGGCGTTGAGTTCGGCTTCGATGAACGGCTGGGATGGGACGATCAGCAGGGGCAGGGCGTCGGAGAGGGGTGTAGCCCAGTGGGCGTGTCTGCCTTTGAGATCTTCGACGATGCTCAGATTGCCCGACGCCGCGAAATGGCGATCGAGGTAGTCTTCGCGTAACCGACGAAGGTCAAGCTGCACAGCCGCCAGAATCGCGCGGTCGGTTCCGAGGCTGCCTGCTCGGACAGCCAGCACGATGGACCGACCTCGAAACGTGTCGGTGATGAACGGAATCACGGTTCTGCCGGTGGGTTTGGCGTCGTCGAGTCGGTGCTTGAGTCGCGCGGCGATTAGTGCGTTCAGGCCGGGATCTGGATCACAGAGTGTTCCGCCGTCGTCCTTAGCGCCCCACCACGTCAAGCGTTGGCCGTCCCAAATGTAGACTTCCGCCAGCCACCCCGCGCCGCGCCCGCCGTCGAACGGGTCCTCGCGGTCGCCGGATTCGAATCGCTCGATGGCGTGATCAAGCATGCGTCCGGCGGCAAGCCGTATCGAGCCGGTGGCGGAGAGGCGTAGCTGGAGGGCTTCGCGCTGGGCGTCGGCGATGCGCAGCAGTGCGAGACCGCGGGACTGGCCGATGGCGAAGTAGATCGCGAATCCGACGAGGGCGACGGTCAGGGCTACGATGATCCTGCCCGCGGCGCTCCATCTGCTCTTGGGGCGTTGGTGGCGGTCGGACTTCGACATGGCCGGGCGAAGTTCTCCTGTTTCCAAGAACGGTACGGGCGGTCACTATATCATAGTCCATCGGTCGTGGCCGCGAATGCTGCCCACGGGCTAGTGGAAATTCGACCGATTTGGTGCTATATTGCTCTGGTTCGACGCGGCTGGTCGCATAACAACGTGGTTAGGAGATTCGCAGAATGAGCGGGCTGACGCGCGAAAGGGTTTTGGAGGCGCTGGGGACGGTCAACGACCCTGAGCTGCACCGGGACTTGGTGTCGCTAAACATGGTCAGAGAAGTTGTTGTCGAGGGCGGCGCGGTACAAATCCACATCGCACTGACGACGCCGGCGTGTCCCCTGAAGGACCAGATATCCCGGGAGGTTGAGCAGGCTGTTCGGGAGATTGGAGGGGTCTCATCGGTGGAGATTGAATTCAGCGCCGAGGTGCGCGGGCGACCGGGGCTTCAGGGAGCGCTCAAGGACGTTAAGAACATCGTCGCTGTCGGCGCCGGAAAGGGGGGTGTCGGTAAGAGTACGGCGGCTGTGCTGCTGGCGTTGGGGTTGCGTCGCAAGGGCGCGACGGTGGGCTTGATCGATGCCGACGTCTACGGGCCCTCCATCCCGACCATGCTCGGGATCGAGGACGCCAAGCCCGCGATCCGCGGCGAGATGATCCTGCCGATCGAGGCTGGGGGGCTGCGGGTGATGAGCATCGGGTTCATGGTCGAGCGCGACAAGCCGCTGATCTGGCGCGGTCCGATGGTGCACGGGGTGATCAAACAGTTTCTCGAGCAGGTGGAGTGGGGCGCGTTGGATTACTTGTTTGTCGATTTGCCCCCAGGGACGGGTGACGTCCCGCTGACGTTGGCTCAGGCGATTCCGATGACGGGTTCGGTGGTGATCTGTACGCCGCAGGATGTCGCGTTAATAGATGCGCGGCGCGCGGTGATGATGTACAATCAGCTCAACGTCGCATGCTTGGGAATCATCGAGAACATGAGCTACTACCTTTGTCCGCAGTGTGGCCATCGGGACGAGATATTCGACCACGGCGGGGCTGAGGAAGCCGCCGGCGCGTTGAACGTGCCCTTCCTCGGCGGGATTCCGCTCAACGCGTCGATTCGGAAGTTCGCCGACGCCGGGACGCCGGAGAAGACGTTCACCGACAGCACTGACGAGGTCATTGCCGCCGTCGAGCGCGTTGCGGCTGCGACCGCGGGGCAGATCAGTGTTAAGAACATGGAGCCGGAGGCGCAGCCAACACTCAGTATCGAGTGAAAACGGGCGAATGAGGAATAGCGGATTTGGACGCCCGATCGGGGGGTCGGGCGCTGTAGCCAAGGAGAGGTTTGAATGTCCGTCACCGATACACTGATCGAGGCGCTCGACGGAGGCCGTGACTGGACGCTGAAGCTCGTCGCCGATGTTTCCGGCGATCAATGGACGTATCAACCCGCCGCCGGAGCACAGCATATCCTGTGGCTTTGTGGGCATCTCGCTTCGGCTCAGCAGACGCTGATCCTGGCTCGATGCCTCGGGTTTGAGAAGTCCGACGACGAGTTCAACAGCCATTTCCCTATCGGTGAGCCCGTCAAAAGCGCCGCGGAGCATAATTATCCGTCGCCGGATGCTGTGATCGAGAAGATGGCTGCGATTCACGCCACTGTTCTCGGTGCGGTCGACTCAATGGCGGACGAGGTGTTGGCTGAACCGTGTTTTGGCAAGGACGCTGCGCCGCATCCGCACTACACGACCAAGCGCGGAGCCATCAATCATTGTGCCCGCCACGAGGCATTTCACGCCGGGCAGGTCGCGATGTTGCGGCGGATGCAGGGCATGTCCTTCCTGCGTTAGTTCAACGGACCAGGCGGCGAACAGCGGTGGCGCGTGATTACGCGTGGGAGCGTGCTGAGGAAACACGTTCGCCCGTCAGAGTCGCGACCGTCAGGGACCGGATTCCCCCGGCGAAGCCCAGACCGCTCACGGGCGCGGCGCGGAAAAGCCATCCCAAAGGGGTTCTCAGACGCCGACGGTGCTTGGGCTTGTTATCGCGGCGGGAGTCTCCGGAGTATCGAGTGTCGCCCGTTCGACGTCGCCGAGGGCTTCCCGAGCGGCGTTGCAGAGTGATTCGAGATTCCGGGCGACGGAGCACAGTGCGTCCTTTCGCGTGGCGTCGTTCGTGTTGATGGCCGACGTGACGTTGCTCAGGGCCTTGGTGGCGGCTTCGAGTTCGCGCTCCTTATTGGTCTTGAGGGTGGCGAACGTTCTGTTGAGCGTGGCGTGGAAGTCCTTGAACTCGTCTTTCCTGCGGAGGGGGCGCATGGTGGGGATGCGGCCTTTACTGAGCTCGACGAGGTGTCGCTCCATCATGAACAGCGGTCCGCAGACGCGATGGGTCAGGACGACGGACCAGAGTCCGACGGCTCCAGCGGTGAGCAGTGCGAACGCCCCCGCAAAGCAGAGGACGGCGGTGCCGACATCGGCGGTGTAGGTGGTCGGATTCATGGCTCGCATACGAGCCTGCTGGTGGAGCATCGTGAACTGTACGAGGCTGATGACGCAAGCGACCATGAAGACCGCCACAGCTCCGGTGGCCACGTACTTCCACTGAAACGCCGGATTGACGATGTACTGCCGCCGTCGATGGGGCGCGGCGTTCTCATTGGCGTGGTTCTTTTCGTCTTGCATGTGGCTGCCCCTTCGTGCGTTCGACACTCTCGCGGATCGGTCGATCGATTGCGTGTATTTGTCGTTGTTGTGTCGTTGTTGTGTCGTTGTTGAGTATCGTCGCGCGTGCGGAGCGCCATGAGGCTGAGGGTTCTTGGACGTTGGCGGGCGCTCCCTGCCAAGCGAGTGCATCATCATAGGGGGCGACTCAGATGGGCAGGCAATCCGCGGGCGGAGAGAACGGCCGATAAAACGAGAATCGGCGATTGCCGGAAGTTGATCTGCCCGATTCTTCGTACACCGTCGTCCATGTTCGGGAGGGGTGGCGAAGTCGTGCCGTGTGGATCGTGTGGTACCCGGACGGGAGCAGGCCAATGCACTCGAG
>JAJDDS010000060.1 GCA_029260195.1 Phycisphaerae bacterium | reverse complement strand
CGACGTCGACCACCTCGCTGCCACGAGCACGGCAACCAAGCACACAACCGCAATAACCACAGCCGGTACCGAAACTACCTTCGCCTGGCGAGTCGCGGCGCGAGCGAACAGCGGACGGGCGAGGTAGGCTGAGCTGAGCGTCGCGAACACCGGCCAATACTCGATGAAACGGCGAGCTTTCAAGGTCAGAACGAGAAACAGGGCGTTCATCAGCAACAGGGCGAACTCGTTCGTGTCGAGGCGCGGGCCGAGGCGCATTCGCAGGCAGATCGCAACGCCTGTGACCGTCAGTGTCACCCCGGACATGTTCATGAAGAACCACGCGGGGGTGTAGCTCTTCCACTCGCGGCCGACGGGGATGTCCGGCGACAGGCCTGAACCAAGGACTTGCAGCTTGAGGAAATTCAGAACCTCGAAACCACCGTACGGGTGCAGCGCCAATCCGACGCACCAGCCGACCGCGGCCCAAATGGCGAGGCGCCATCCCCAATACCCGCGAACCGCGTCCCATCCGGACTGTTTCGGAAGCTCGTCGCGTCGGTGATCGCCCCACATCCCGACCAAGCCGGAGATGAACACGGTGCCCACCAGCGCGGGGGCGAACGTAACGGCGCCGAGGTAGACATGAATCGAAATCGCGATGACGACGCCGCCGGCGATGTGGCGTCGGGTGAACATGCAGAGACAAAGCAACAACATGCAGACCAGCGAGGGATTGATAGCCCGCACGAAGTAGTGGCGGCTGTAGAACTGCGCGGGCAGCAGCAGGCACAGTGCAAGCCATATCCAACGATGCGTGACGCCGCGGATCGTGAGCAGAAGCTGCACCAGCGCCATGGACACGCCGAACGAAAACGTGACGAACCAGCGACCGCCGGCGGCGGGGTCGCCCGTCAGGTGGTCAGCCAGACGCACGAACGGCGACAGCAGCCATTGGAATCCGTAGTGGTGATTGACGAAGCGGTCGTTGAAGACCGTCGCGCGTAGCCAAGGAAAGGTGTCGACCAGGCCGATCTCGGGCATGAGCAGGGCCATTTTGACGTGATAGAAGGAGTCGTGGCCGGGCAGGCCGAGGTCGCGTGGCGTCACGCCGGGTGGCCCGAGGTAGATAAAGTGCATCAGACCGGCGAAGAGCGCGAACGCCGCCAGGAGCTCGACGACATCGATGCGCGGGCGGCCCGGCCCGGATGCCGGATGTGCGACTGATGCGAGTTCACTGTCTGCAGGCCGATCCGGGGGATTTGTGTGTGGGGATGTGGTGTGAATCCGTTGCGCTCCTTCGCGGTCTGGATCGACAGCCGAACGAACCCAACCGCTTCCAGGAGTATTGCTCCACCGCGACGGCAACGCAACCGCCACCTCGCGGGGCGGCGGACGGTCCAAATCACGCAGGGCTACTTCGTCTTGACGGCGGCGATAGCGTGCCCGAGGAGCGAGCCGGCGAAGGACTTGAAATTCAATTCCTCGGCGGGTTCACGAAAGGCGCCCTTTGCGCCCTTGGTCCGCTCGGAGAGCATCAGACAGGTGCCATCGTACAGTCGTTCGCGCAACAGCTTGGTAAGGAGGATTTCGTAGCGTCTAGCGTAAGAAGCACCACGGAACTCCTCGAAAACCTCGAAGTGGGGCTCGCGGACCTTGACGGGTGACGTCGAGCCTTCCGTCTCCTCCAACAACAGCAAGTACCCGAGCCAAGGTCGCGCGGATGGTTTGAAGGCGCCCTCGCGGTAGGCGGCTTGTGATTCACTCCGATGGCATTCTTTCCGAGCCCCGACAGTGAGGGAGCGTGAATGCAACGCTCCGCTGGAACCGCTCCCTGACGGTCACGGCTCGGACCGCAAGATCGTCGTCAATCCGAGACACGACACTCGCGGCGTCCTTGACGATGTTGATGGTGGCCGTGCCGAATAGGTCGGTCGTACTCTCCCGCAGGCGCCTTTCAGCTTGGCGGAAATACTCGGGTGCGACCTCGGATCCCACGCTGTCGCGGCCCCATTTGGCGGCGGCTACGTTTGTGGTTCCGGTTCCGGTGAACGGGTCCAGAACGGTATCGCCGACGAAACTGAACATGCGTATGAGCCTCTCGGCAAGCTCGAGGGGGAACGGAGCGGGGTGGTTTTTTGTCGAAGCGCCTGGCAAGCCGGACCAGATCTGCTGGAACCAAAGACGGTGTTTGTCCTCCGGGATGATGCTGAGGACGCGGGCCGGCACGGTAGGTTTGCGGTAGCCACCGGGTTTGCGTTGCATCAGAATGAACTCTATGTCGTTCTTGATGACCGCGTTGGGCTCGTAGGGCTTGCCGAGGAAACTGGTGCCACCATCCACCTCGTAGGTAGCGTTGGCGATTTTGTGCCAGATGATCGGAGCGAGATTGTCATAGCCGATCGCCCGGCAGTGCTCCTGGATGGATGCGTGGAGCGGGACAACGGTGTGTCGGCCGTTGTTTTTGCGACGCGAGAGACAGACATCGCCGACGACGCAAATCAACCGTCCGCCTGAGACCAACGCCCGAAAGCAGTGCTCCCAGACCTTGTTGAGTTCGGCGAGGAATTCGTCGTAGTCGGCGACGTGCCCGAGCTGTCCGTTGGTGTCCGCATACTCCTTAAGGGTCCAGTACGGAGGCGATGTCACGACGAGGTGAACGGAGTTCGATTCGATCCGGGCTAGATTCCGCGCGTCCTGAAGGTACAAGGTGTGCGTAGTTGGGATTCGCTGCGCCGCGGTCTCGATCAGTCGAGTGAGATCGGGATTCTTGGCGATGCGGGGAATCGCCGTCTGCGGATTGTCGAGCGACCGAACTTCCGGAGGAAGATGCGCTGCGAAACCCTCTTCGGCGGCGTATGCCTCAACGTCGGCTGGATCGGTGGTGGAGATTTGCGGCAACGTCATGACCAGCGGACCCACACTGCACGAGACACGGACCGGCGCCAAGCGGGGCGTATTCTACGCCGGGTTACTCGTCCGAGCAACCACGGCTGGAGGCGCGCGGGGACCGCGGGCGCCGTGCCGCGTCGGCGCGCCGATGGACGGCCGACCGGCGACAGCCTTTCTGCGCGAAGAAAAGCCGATCGGAGTCGCCGGCCCCACTCAATGCCACCCCTGAGCGAACTTGGCGATCCGACCGGCAGTGCTCGCACAGAAAGTGCGGCGCATCTCTGCTCTCCCTGC
>JAJDDS010000590.1 GCA_029260195.1 Phycisphaerae bacterium | reverse complement strand
CGGCTGGCGCATCCATCGCCCCGCCCCCCGCGAGGTCACGCGGCTCCACAGAATCGTCGCAGCCCTCGACGAACTCCCGCCCGACGAACCGCGCCCCACCGACCCCGAACCGGCTGAGCGAACGCTCGATCGGCTATCCTTCGTCTACCCCCACCTCCCCACCTGCGCCATCCGTGCCGTCGTCGCCGCCAGCGAAATCAAGTCACCGTACAACACCCTCGGCGATCCCGACGAACGACAAAACGCACAACCCCCAGCACCCGTGATGCGCCCACCGTCGGACAGGGTCGACGCCCGCCAACGCGGAACCGCCACACACCTCCTGCTCCAGCACCTGAACTTCGCCACCGCCACCGACCCCGCCTCCGCCGGCACGGAGCTGACCCGCATGGTCGCCGCCGGTTTGCTGCCCGAAAACGACGCATCGCTCGTGGACCTTGAAGCCATCGCTTGGTTCATCAGCACTCCCCTGGGGCAATCCATCCGCGACGCGGGAAGTCATTACCACCGCGAATTTATGTTCGTCGCGGCTCAGCCCGCCCACTGGTTCGACTCCGACCTTGACCCCGCCGCCGGCGAGCGCGTCTTGGTCCGCGGCGTGGTGGACGCCGTCCTCGATGCGCGCGAACATACCGAGGTGATCGACTTCAAGACTGACATTGTCACCGGCTCCGACGTCGCCGCCCGCGCGGATCGCTACGCAGGTCAATTGAACCTCTACGCAGCAGCCATCAAGCCCATTTTTCAGAAACCCGTCGCGCGATCCTGGCTCGTCTTTCTCCACCCCCGCCAGATCGTTCCCATGCCGATCCAATGAAAACGTTGACTCACGAGTCCGACATGCCCAAAGCACCACCGCCCGTCACCACAAATAGTAGCGCCACCCCTTGTGGGTGGCGAACAAGCGAGAAAACGTCGATTCCAAAATCATGCTAAACCACGCCACCCTCGAATCACGCTGCCGAGAACTCGGAACCGAAATCCTCGAACGTGCCCGCGCGGCAGAACCCCCCGTCTGGCGCGAAGCCTGGTGGCAGCAGCGCATGATGAACCTCAGCATGCGGCACGAGTCCATCAAGGTCCAAGCCTTCCGCTTTGTCGACGTCCTCCCCGCCGTGCTCGACCGCGACGAAGACATCGCCCGACACCTCCGTGAATACCTGGACCCCAAAAAACTCGACCTCCCCGCCGCCCTGCGCCTACTCGTCGGCTACCACGACCCGAACTCCCTGCACGCCCGCGCCGTCGCACGCGTCGCCAGACAATCCGCCCTCATGATGGCCCGCCGGTTCATCGCCGCCACCAACGCCACCGAAGCCGCCCACGCCGTCGAACACCGCCGCCGGCAGGGTATGGCCTTCACCCTCGACGTCCTCGGCGAGTACACCGCCAGCGAGCGTCAGGCCCAGCGCTACCAGAAGACCTACCTCGACCTCATCGAGACCCTCTGCCCCGTAGCTCGCGCCTGGCCGACAGTGCCAATGATTGACACTTGCGCCGCGGGCGCCATGCCCCGCGTCAACATCAGCATTAAGCTCACCGCCCTCTCCGCTCACTTCGACCCGATCGATCCGGAAGGGTCCATCCGATCCGTTTGCGACCACCTCCGCCCCATCCTGCGCCGCGCCCGCGACCTCGGCGCCTTCATCAACGTTGACATGGAGTCCTACGCCTACCGCGAGCTCACCTTCGAGCTGTTCGAGCGGCTGTTCATCGAGGACGAGTTCCGCGATATGACCGGCATCGGCATCGTCATCCAAGCCTACCTCACCGAAGCGCCGACCGACCTCGAACGCATCCTCGCCTGGGTCAAGCGACGTGGCGCCCCCATCGCGGTCCGGCTCGTCAAGGGTGCGTACTGGGACATGGAGACCGCCAAGGCCGTCCAGAACAACTCCACCGCGCCCGTCTGGTTGCACAAGTGGCAGTCCGACGCCTGCTACGAACAGCTCACCCACCGACTCCTCGAAAACCACCGCTGGATTCGATCGGCCTTCGCAAGTCACAACGTGCGATCCCTCGCCGTCGCGATGGCCTCCGCCGAACGCCAGAATCTCTCACCGGCGGACTACGAGATACAAATGCTCCACGGCATGGGCGACCCACTCAAGACCGCCGTTGTCGACATGAACCGCTGCCTCCGCATCTACACGCCTTACGGCGGACTCATCCCCGGCATGGGCTATCTCATTCGCCGGCTGCTCGAAAACACCGCCAACGACTCCTTCCTGAGGCAGAGCTTTAGCACCCGCGACGCCGGCGTCCTTCTGGCCGACCCAGCCATCGCTCGACCGCCGAGCGCGCCGATCAGAGAGTGCCACTACACTGACACCGACGAGGACCTACCGATGCCCAGCTTCCGCAACGAGCCCATCAACAGTTTCGCCTCCGCCGCCACGCAACGGAACTTCCAGTCCGCCCTCAGATACGTCCGCGGCGAATTCAATCGCGACTACCCCCTCGTCATCAACGGCGACCAAATCGAAACCGGCCAATGGATCGAATCCACCAACCCCAGCGCCCCCGCCGAACTCGTCGGACGATGCGCGTCCGCAACCACCGCCGACGCCGACCACGCCGTCGCCACCGCCAGACGCGCTCAACCCGCCTGGCGCGCCCTCCCCCTCCCTCAACGCGCCGACCACCTCCACAAAGCCGCCGACGCCATGCGCGAACGGCGATTCGAATTGGCTGCCTTCGTCCTCTTCGAGGTCGGAAAACCCTGGCGAGAAGCGGACGCCGACGTGGCTGAAGCGATCGACTACCTCGACTTCTACGCCCACAGCGCCACACGACTCGCCGAACGACCCCGAAGACGCGATCTCCCCGGCGAGGACAACTACCTCGTCTACGAACCCAAGGGCATCTGCGCCGTCATCGCACCATGGAGCTTCCCACTTGCCCTCCTCACCAACATGACCGCAGCCGCACTCGTCACCGGCAACACCGTCATCATGAAACCAGCCTCGCTCGCCCCGGTCTGCGCCGCGAAGCTCATGGACCTCTTCAACTGCGTCGGGCTTCCTCAGGGCGTTCTCAGCTACCTCCCCGGACCGGGCGCCACCGTCGGACGGCACCTTGTCAACCACCCCGACGTCAACGTCATCTCGTTCACCGGATCGCGCGACGTCGGCACACGCATCCTCAGCGCCGCCGCTGACACGCCCGCCACACAGCAACACATCAAGAAGTTCATCTCCGAACTGGGTGGAAAGAACGCCATCATCGTCGACGGCGACGCCGATCTCGATGAGGCTGTCGCAGGCGTCATCACTAGTGCGTTCGGATACAGCGGCCAAAAATGCACCGCCTGCAGCCGAGTCATCGTCCTGTCGCAGATTTACGACGCGTTCTGCCAGCGCCTCACCGACGCCGCACGCGAACTCACCGTCGGTCCGGCGCACGAGCCCGGCACCGTCGTCGGCCCCATCATCGACGCCGCCGCGCACGACCTCATCCATTCTTTCCTACAGAGCCGCGACCGTAAGGGAGCGGAAGAGCGCATGATCCTCGAATCGCTCGCGCCTGACATCCCCGGAGGCGGCTCTTACGTCGCCCCGACCATCATCGCGGACGTCGATCCCGACTCCGACATCGCCCAGGAGGAAATCTTCGGACCCGTCCTCGCCGTGCTCAAAGCCGACGATTTCGCCCACGCTCTCGCCATCGCAAACGGAACCCGCTACGCCCTCACCGGTGGACTTTACTCCAGAAGCCCCGCCAACATCGAGCGTGGCAAGCGTGACTTCCTGGTCGGCAACCTTTACATCAACCGCAAGATCACCGGCTCGCGCGTGGACATCGAGCCGTTCGGCGGTCTCAAAATGAGCGGCGACGGCGCCAAGGCCGGTGGCCCCGACTACCTCCACCACTATTGCAACGCCCGCACCATCACCGAGCATACGTTGCGACACGGTCTGGCCCCCGCGCAAGAGGTCCACTCCAAAGCATGATCCCCAACATCTCAATACACATTCCGCATCGTCCGCGCGCCATTTGTCATTCCGAGCGCAGCGAGGAATCTTGCCGACCACGCCAAGAACCGCTTACGATGCGCCCCAGTTCCCATGCAACCCAAGCGGTGCCCACAATGACCGGACTCCACGCACACTACCTCGGCAGTGACTTGTCGTTTGGCGCGCGCCCGAACTCAGAACGCGTCCCCACGCGAATGAATCATCCGCAACCATGAACCCCATTCGAATCACCAACCTCACCAAGCACTACGGACCCACCCGCGCCCTCGATCGCATCACGTGGTCCCTCCCTCCCGGACACCTTCTCGGATTCCTCGGCCCAAACGGCGCCGGCAAAACCACGACCATCCGCATCCTCCTCGGACTTCTCAAGCCCACCGCCGGCAGCGCGACAGTCTTCGGCTTGGACGCATGGAGGCAGTCCACCAACA
>JAJDDS010000589.1 GCA_029260195.1 Phycisphaerae bacterium | reverse complement strand
TCCGAGAGGACCGACTTCCGCGGCCCGCCTCCACACTACCTCTGTGGAAACGGCACCAAAACATAGTCATACGCAAAGTGTTGAATCCGCCCGGACACGGGCGGGAATCGGCGTGTCAAAATCCCGAGGAACGGACCGAGGAATTCGATCCCGGCGTGAGCGATGCCATGGTATTATGATTGGGCGCGAGGGATTCTCCATCCACTCCCCCGTCGACGCCGTTGCCCAAGCACGCAGCCAGTCGCGAACATCGGTGCTCCGCCCAGCCCGCCGGCTGATCGTCAGCCAGTTTGGCAATCATCAGCATTAATGCCGATGGGTCGTACTGCGTTTTCACCAACAGTGCAATCGCCCGTTCGTCCGCCTCCACCTCGACGGTGAGCTTTTCGTCGAGTCCCAGGCCGAGACTGTTGAACGCACTCAGATCATCCAAATGAGACAGTTCGTGCGCCACTACCGCTGCCAACTCGTCGTCAGTGCAAATCAACTCCACCATCCCCGACGTCAGATACACATATCCGCTCGGCAACACGAAGGCGTTCGACTGCTCCGAAGCCAATACACCCACTCGGATTCTCGGACCATTCCAGTTCGGCCCCGACAACTCGTCCGCGATCCGCTCGATCCGCCGCGCCTCGGGAACGTCAATGCACCCGCCGTGACGCCGCTCGAATGCCAAACGTCGCGATGCCGGCTCCGTGGCTGTCATTGCCCCCACGGTTCGCAACGTTGGGCGCTCCAGCGGGACAGTACTGCACCCCCAAACGACACCCCCGATCAAGCTACAGACGATCCCCATTCGCGCGTGCATGTCTCACGATGTCGACCATGCGCGGGACCCACTTTCGTCCCAGACGCTCCGCAACTCGTCGGCGACCGCCACGCCGATAATGCGCCCCGTCGCCTCGGAACCATGGCTCTGCGGTCCCAAATATCCTGGCTAAGCGAGGTGTTCCAAGCCAGTGCCAGCGCATGGCACTGTCGGAAGTGCCACAGGCTGGCACGCATGCACTGGCAAATCGCATTTGTCCGACACGCCGATGCGGGCCTGGATTCCGCGGATGCGAGAGCAAGTGGCGTCCTACGCTCGCTGTGTTTCACGTGAAACACCGTTTGCGGGCGACCAGTGGCGTCCGCACGGTCTTGGGTCCCCGTGTTCAGTCGCCGATCGACGAAAAACGCGGCGCCACGAACGGTCCGGCTGGATGGTCCGCACGCACGCGTCCAAAAATTGGGCCTGATCGGCGCACGTGTTTTCTTCCAGCTTCTTCTCCGGAAACGCCCGGCCGAATGCCCTGTTAGCGTAGAACGCCGGGTATTGTCGGGTGGACGCCGAATCGGAACGCGAATTCGGCGCGAACCCAGCCGCTTTTCACGTGAAACGTCGCATGTCCGGGCCCCCACGGTCCAAATCGTCAACGTCGCCGGAATCGGCGGCGAAGATGGCGGAGCCGAGACTGGCGTCGCGGACGCCAATCTGTCAAGAAGGGTTTACAGCGCAGACGCGGGACCTTATCGTCCAAGACGACCGAATGATCGCGAGCCGGTCGCGGGATCGCAATTCGGGTCTCAATCAACGCGAGGAGCCGATCATGAGAAAAGGGCCGAAACGCCTGGGCCGAGGCCTGAGCTCGCTCATCACGAACACGGTAGATTCTGGGATCCAGGACGAACACTCCGAAACCGAGGCCGCTGAACAGCGTCAGGACCAGAGAGAATCCGACGGGAAGGCGGGTACAGTGCCAGCGAGTGGCACGTCCGACTCGGGAGCGCAGGCGACTGGCCCGCGAAACGGAAATCTCGCGAATGCGAGTGTCAACTCTGTGGCACTCCATGCCCGGGACGCACATTCCGCGCGAAGCGAACAAGATACGCCCAACCCGCGCCAGCCGGGACGCCCGCCCGATACGCCGGCGACACGTGGCGCGGGGCAGGCAGGCGCCGTTGCACGAACGCGAGCAGCCGAGGACGTGCGCGCCGGAATTGAAGAGCCGGGAGAGGCGACGAGTGGTGTCTCGGCGGCAGCGGGGCGTGAGCGAAAGGCCGCCGCGGGCGCCGCGCGGTCGGGGGGATTCGAGTCGCGGATTGGAGGAATCGAGGCGCGGATGGTGGGGATCGATGATTTGCGCCCCAACAAAAACCAGCCACGCCGCACGTTGGGCGAAGCGGAGTGTCATGAGTTGGCACTTTCCATCGCAGCCAACGGGATCATCCAGCCCATCGTCGCGCGACGGACGTTCGACGGACTTGAGATCCTCGCCGGCGAACGACGGTGGCGATCGGCGCGAATGGCAGGGTTGAAAGAGGTACCGGTCCTGGTACGCGAAGCCAACGACGAGGAGATGCTCGAGTTAGCCCTGATCGAGAACATCCACCGCGAGGATCTGAATGCCGTCGACCGGGGACTGGCGTACAAGCAGTACTGCGATGTGTTCGGTCTCAAAGCCGAGGAGATTGCGGCGCGACTGGGCGAGGATCGAACCACGGTAGTCAATTACATGCGCTTGCTGGATCTGCCGCAGACGGTGCTGTCACTGCTGGCTGAAGGACGAATCAGCATGGGGCACGCGCGGGCATTGCTTGGCGCGAAGACGCCGATGCATGGGATCGAACTCGCGGAGGCGGTGGCGGCTGGAGGAATGTCGGTCCGGTCGTTGGAATCGTTGCTGCGGCGAAGCCGATCTCCGCGCAAGCCAAAGGCGCCCAAGCCGGAGATGATCGTGGGGGAGGGGTTGCCGAAGCACATCCAGGCGTTGGAGCGGAAGTTCGAGGAGGTCATGTGTACGAAGGTCTCGATCGAGTTGGGCGAGACGAGGAAGACGGGGCGCGTCGTGATCGAGTTCTTCAGCCTGGACGATTTCGAACGCGTCTGTCATGCGGCGGGTGTGGTGAAGAAGGCGAAGGAGGAGTAGGGAGAGAGTTGTCAGTTGTTAGTTGTCAGTGGTCAGCCATTTCGGCGGAGGCGGATCGGCGATCGGGGGGAGGGAGAGAAAACCGAAAACCGAAAACCGAAAGTCGAAAGCCGAAAAACGGAGAACGGAGAAACGGATTAACGCGGAGGGCGCGGAGATCGCGGAGGCGCGCCGGGGTGGAGAGGGGGGGCTTGGCGATCTCTGCATTGATCTGTTGTGTCGAGGCGAAATCGCGAGGCGGTGGAGGAAACGAAAAGAAGGAATAGCCACAGAGGTCACAGCGGGCACAGAGGAATTCGAAATTCGAAAGACGAAATCGGGGAATGGGACGTCGAGGAAGGACAAGAACGGATTAACGCAGAGGGCGCTGAGGACGCGAGAATTGGGGGGATCTTCTGGGCGACCCTCGTACTCGACGCGCGCACCGTGTTGCCTATGTCTTGGATGGCACGGGGTAGTTCGGTGGGAGACGAATGTGGAAAGTCGATAGTTGAGCGTCGAAAGGGGGGGACGGACGCTAGGAAGTGGCAAACTCCCAGAACCAGTGCTTGAAGCGAAAACTCGCGTTACCCAGCCAATCGTCAGTTTTGCTTATCGTTGCTTTGCACCAACCGACCGGATATGAGAATAGCGCGGTCTCGGCGAGCACATAGTCGTCCTTCACGGACGGCGAATCTTCCCCAAGCGAGGCTTTCGGATTGTGCGAAACGCTGTCGCGGGCGCTGAGCCAGCCCGCGGCTTCCACGGCGTATCTACAATACTCGCATGAGAGAATGCCCAGAAAGAGGCCTGCCGTTGCTTCGACCGCCGCCTCAAGCGTGGCCATCTTCCGATGTTCGAGGCGGTCATGCTTGAGTTTGTTGTAGGTGAGCCACCAGGCAAGATCCGTATACGTCTTCGCATTGCCCCATCGAACAAATGGTCGCATTTGCGTGGGTTCGCCGCCCCAGAACACGACCCAGCGATCCGCGAGCGGTGTCAACGACTGGTTTGCAAAATATCGGAAGTAGTCATGTATCGAGAGATCCTTGCGTTTCTTTGATTGTTGTACGCACGTGGAATGCCACGCAGTGAAACGCCAGAGGGAGTCGAGTTGCGTGCAGGCTTCCATGATCACCGTGCAAAGCGCGGGGGACCAGACGCTTTTGTGCTCGTCACACCAAGGGACGACGCGAAGCACACCCGCAAGCGTTTGCTCGCAAGACAAATAGGATTCCACGGCGGTGCGAGCTGCGGAGTGATCGAAGGGCGTCATTGTGTCGCTTCCTCGACGATGCGGATTTCATCGTCGGTCAGGCCGTAGAGTTCGTAGACCAGTTGGTCGATCTGCTTGTCTGCTGTGTCGATCTGTCGCTCGATAGCGGTCGTGTCCGTCGGCGTTTTGGCGGTGGCGAGTTGGTTGTGGAGGTCGAGGATGGATTGGACGAGCGAGACCATGCGGCCGCGGTTTGCCTTGTCCGATTTGGTCGCTGGATCAATCGTGCGGATCGGAAGTTGCCCCACGTACTGAGTGAACAACCGATACCGATATTCGCCAGCTCGCGTTCCGAACGGTGTACTGATTCGGGCGATTGCGAACCACATCAGCCTGCTGTTGAGGAGCCCGAGTAAGTACCGATCAGCGGACGCAAGGCAGTACGCCGTGTTGCGAATGTACGTCTGGCCGTCGTCGAGATGGAACCGGGGCCCCTTGGCGATGTCAGGATAAATGATCTTCGGCCCTTGTAGCACGTCATAGTAGTCACAAGGACGCAGTTCCCACCAGAACTGTCCTTTATCTTGCCGCTTGTTCGCCCTTGCCGCAAACGGAGCAAGGTGCTCAGCGATCATCGGGAAGGTAGCCGAGAACCAGCGCCACGCAGCGCCCTCGTCATGTCCGTTGTCGTTGCCGGCATTCTTCATCGCGGACGTCGTCCAGCCGGATGGGATGGCAATCAGGAAGCGGTCCACCGTACGAACGTGATAGCGACGAATATCCTGCCCACCGAGGAAACGATGTAACAACGCTCTAGCCTTGGGATGCGCAGTAACGAATTTCTGCGTCGTCTCTTGGCTGATGTCAAACGCGTCGTTTAGCCCCGTTAGAAGACCTCGCAAAATGCTTCCATGGACCACGGAGTTGAGGCGTGTACTGCGCCGGGTCAACTTGCGGAACACGTCAAGTATCTCCGGGCGCTCAGTAGACCAACCAAGTTCGCCAAGTTGGGTCGTAGGAATCAAGTAGTTCATTTCCGACACTTCGTTTTCGAGATTCAGATTGGTGAGTGATCGAACATTACATATAGATGTAGTGCGCTGCTGTGACGTCTTCACGACAACAGGAATCGCGACATACGTGTCCTTTGCACCTGCGAAAACGGGGAGCCCACCGAAATCCACGATCTGACGGACGTTTGCGTGCTCCCGGATGAAGCGTCGCAGCGCGGCCCCGAACGCTGCGCGAAAGAAACCCCGCGATACGATGTACGCGTGGTATCCTCCGGACCGCAACAGCTCGATGGCGCGGGCGATGAAATATACATAGAGATCCGCTGTGCTATCAAACACGGGATATCCACTCTTGAAATAACTCTTCAGGGCTTTCAGGCTCTCCTGACGCACGTACGGCGGGTTTCCGATGACGGCGTCGAAGCCGGGGTTGGGGTTCGTGAAGCCCTCGGGGAACTCGGCGTGCCAATCGAAGGCGTTGATGCGGTAGCGCTCTTCGTCGTCGAGTAGGGAGAGTTGCTGGTTTTCATAGAAGTCGGGGCCGATGAGGGAGTTTCCGCACTTGATGTTGGCGGCGAGGTCGGGGAGTGCGCGCTCATGGAAGAGACGCAACTGGTTTTCGAGGGACTGCTGGGACTCGCCTTCGAGGACCTTGAGGAGCAGGGAGAGCTTGGTGGTCTCGACGGCGTTGGCGTCGATGTCGACGCCGTAGATGTTGTTGAGCAGGATGCGCTTGCGCTCGTTGATGGTGAGGCGGTAAGGGGCGGGTGGTTGCGTGCCGTTCGCATCGATCGCGGTCGGTCCGTCCCCCACCCTTCGTTGCGCGAAGAATGGGGCACCCGCGCCAGCCTGGTAGATGGGTGGGTTGGTCTTTGTGAGCCATGATTCGGGGTCGTTGTTGGTGTAGTAATCGAGGTGCCAATCGAGAAGGTACTGGTAGGCGCCAAGGAGGAAGGAACCGGATCCGCATGCGGGGTCGAGGATGCGAAGCGGTTGGCGTTCGGCGGCGGACACCTTGCCTGGGGCGAGTTTTTTTCGGCGGGTGGAACCCGCCCTACTCTTGCGCTGGTCGAGAAGGGAGCCCACGTCTTTGGGAGTCTTGTCCTCGAGGAGCTTGCCGACGGTGTGCTTGACGATGTAGTCG
>JAJDDS010000588.1 GCA_029260195.1 Phycisphaerae bacterium | reverse complement strand
GCACATCGTCCCGTCGGGAGACGGCGGATCGGAACAGACGCCCGTCGCCGGGTCGCAAGACCCTGCGTCGTGGCACTGGTCGGACGCCGTGCAGACCACAGGGTTACCGCCCGTACACGCGCCCGCCTGGCAGGAGTCCGTCTGCGTGCATGAATCGCCGTCGTCGCACGGGTCGGCATTGTTGACAGTCTGGCAGGCGCCACTCACACAACTGTTCGTGGTGCACGGATTGCCGTCGTCGCAGGCGGCGGGGCCAAGACACTCGACGCAATTTCCGCTCGGAACGTCGCAGTGGGGGAGCGCGGGATCGATGCAATCCGCATCACTCGTGCAGCCCGTCGGAACGCACAAGCCGGTGGCTGGATCACATGCTTCACCCGGCGGACAGGCCACCGGCGTGCCGACGCAGATGCTATCGATGCACGTGTCGTCGGTGGTGCAGAGGTCGAGGTCATCGCACTGATCCGCGGAAGCGCAAGCGTCCAGGACAATCGTCGCGATTGCATTGGCGAGGTCAGTCTTGGGGTCCGTCGACTGAACGGTGATGCCACCGGTACCGGTCGCCATATCCGTCGCCAGCGTAACGACGCAACTGTTGGCACCGCTCGCGGTGATGGGCGAGACAATCACGCCGTTTGCGGATGCGATCGCGATCGCGTTGGTGATCGAGTCGCGATCCGCCCCCGGATCTTGGCAAGGATTCCCGTTGCACGCACCCTCATCGCTGAGCGGCACGATGACTCGAACAGCGCCGACGCTCCAAGGGTATTCAGCCGCCACTATCGCCGTGGCTGGTCCCCACGCCTCATCCTGGTTGTTGGTTGGATCGTCGGGCCAAACGCACGCGTCGGTGCCGGGGATGTCAGGGCCGAAGGCGTTCAAGACGTTGTCGGTGAGACACGGGAAGCTGTTGCCGGGGTTATTCGTAATCGTGATCCCGAGAAAACCAGGATTGACGAGGATGCCCTGCGACTCGAGATTCGCAACGATGCCGCTGATGCGGGCGCACAGTTCGACGCCTTCGTTGTGCATCGAACCGGACGTGTCCATAACGAAGACAACGTCCAACGGGGGGCACTCCTGCCCAATGGTGCATGGTATCGGGGCCGCTAAGGCTGAAGCGCTCGACATCAGCGCAGAAGCGAGACCACAGATGACGCCCAGAAGTAAGTGATCGTTCTTGCCTGCCATTCTTTTCCCCTTGAGCTTCGTGTCCACAACTGAGCGACCTCCACGATAAATCCAATCGTGAGGCGCCTTACGCCGCGCTCGCGAGGTTCTGATACCCAGATTCCCGGACGCAGAGACCGGGGTGTCGGCGGGGGCGGCTCGTAACTGACCCCATAATCGTAAACGATCTGCACCGAAAATCCAAGTGGCAGTGCGCGCCAAAACACATCCGCTGAGGCAAAGCCTGCTGCCAAAAGCACTTACGAGGCATGTGGGCGTGGATTATGGCGACGCCGGACCTGGCTCGCGAGCAGAATCAGCGCACCATAGGACCGTAATCACGAAGGGAGTCGGGAATCTGGATGCTCCTCGCGGCCACCTTTCAGACAGGTCAGCGACGCCCGCGAACCGCAATTTCAACCGGTGCCGAGAGTACTGCGATCACCTCACCTTCAGGTGTCCGCAGCAACGTGCTGCCGTCCAAACGCAACTGCAGGCTGAACGTACCGGCGGCGTCCTTCGACACACGTAGGTAGTACGTCCCGAGGTACGCCTGGTCCGCGACTTCCACGCCACCAGCCGGAAGGGTGCTCAGCATCCAATGGGTGACCAGACTCGACGTCCCAACGGTCTGCTGACCGTTGAACACGAAGTCACGGCGCTGAGCGTCCATCTCGATCGACTCAATCGCGACCGATCCAGACGTCCCACCGACGACATCCAACGCAACCTGGAAGGACCGCAGGTCAGCAACCGCGCCGATGAATACATCGACCGCGATCACGGCGCCCGAAGCCACCGACCGTTGCGACGGCACCAGGGTCAGCGTGGCATCAGCCACCGCCACGACGGTGAAGTCCCACGGCATACGCTCCGGCGCCTTCGCGGCGGGCGGCGGGTCACAGGCGATGCACAACGGATCAATGTTGCCAAGCGGGTCGCTAGCAAGCACATCCAGAATGCGGTTCAGGTCGTCCGTGTTGACGAACCCGTCACCCATGTTGTCCAAGTCGCCCGGGCTCGGGCACGGAGCGATATCGCGCTTCTGCTCGTTCGACGTCGGGAAGATGTTCCCCGCAGCGCAACCAGCGTTAAACGTCCGATCGCAGCAGTTCAGCGTGACACCGTTGGCTGCGGAGAGCGTGTCAAGGATGCAGTTGAGGTCATCCGTATTCGAAAAGGTGTCGTTATTCACGTCACCATACCTGAGGATGCCCTTTCCTACGCATTCACCGACGACACAAGCATGGCCGAACACATCAATGTCGCCCTGCTCGCAGCACCACTCGACCGTGCATATTCCGCCACCTGGCTGGGCGGCGTCGTCACACTCGGCGTCGCTGAGGCATGCGCAATCCGGGCCGTTGCCCAGCGGTGGAGGGCACTCGACACCGGGACGGAAGAACCCACCCGCCGCGACGCACTCGGGCCGGGTCACGTTGGGCGTACAAGACAGGTCGGCGAAACAGCAACTCCCCTCGGCGACGGTGATGCGAAGTTGCCCCAGGCTGATCGGCAAGA
>JAJDDS010000587.1 GCA_029260195.1 Phycisphaerae bacterium | reverse complement strand
ACGGTGACGGCACCCCGGACTGCAACGACGGCTGCCCGAATGACGCGGGCAAGACCTGTCCCGGCGCATGCGGCTGCGGCTTCGCCGACACCGACGGCAACGGCGATGGCTCACCGGACTGTGTCGATACGACGTGCACGGCACCCGCGGCGACCGCGAGTCTGGTGCTGCTCTCAGGCGGTGATGGCGAGGGGACATCCGGCGGTGATGGCGATGAGGGTCGGTTCGTCGTGGAGATCGGGCCCGGCAATCATCCCGATGCGTGTGATCCGACGACGTGCACGGGTGAACTCGTTTGCGGAAACACGAGAGTCGCCGTGTCGTCCGGACAGATTGTGGAGATCGAGAACGACGATGAGGGTTGCGAAATTGAATTCGAAGACGGTGCCCTCGAAATGGAGGGGCCCAACATATTCCTGGAAGTGACTTGTACTAACATCGCCGGCGCCGACACGGTTCAGGCCTTCCCCGAAGGGATAGGATCGGACAACGATACAGACGAGGATGAAGATGATTAGTCGACAAGCGCGGCTGGCGCGTGGCCTACTTTGGAAGAGGATTCTCATTATGTCAGCGAAACGACTTGCTTATCAATGTGCATTGATACTGACCCTCGGCCTGGTACGGGCCGGGTTCGCCCAAGCGCCAGTGGGAAGCGGATTCGCGTACCAAGGGCAGATCAAGCAGGACGGCCTGCCGCTCAACGGCAGCGTCGACCTCGAGTTCTCGCTCCATCCGGCCCCGGATGCGGCGGACCAGATCGGAACAGATTTCCGCATCAATGGCGTTGAGGTGACGACCGGTCTTTTCAACGTGCAGGTGGATTTCGGCGCGGAGGCCTTTTCGGGGTCCACGCGATGGCTCGAGGTGCGCGTACGCGCCCCGCACGACCCCACGGATGTCGCGCCGTTCATCACACTTGACCCGCGGCACGAGGTCAGCCCGACGCCGTACGCGACTCACGCACAATCGGCCACGATCGCGCAATCCGCGCAGCGTCCGTTTCGGGAGGAAGGTGTCGACGCGGTCTTCGAAGGCGGCAACGTCGGTGTGAACACGATTCTACCACTTGCACGGGTACACGTGGTCGACGGCCCGCTTGGCGTCTCAACGGATGCGATCCGCGACGACGACCTGATTGTGGAGGACTCGGACGCGGTGCTCGGCCTGTACAGCAGCGACTCCGGAAGTACTGGATCCGTCTTTTCGCTGAAGGAAATCGTCGGCGGGGCGGTGACGGATAACTGGAGCATCTGGCGCGGATCCACGAACGGCGACTCGGCGCTTCACTTCTCGTACGGATTCGATCCGGCGTCGACGATCAATCCCGACATGATGACGATCGCGCCGACCGGTAAGGTGGGAATAGGCGTAACCAGCCCAGACGCCCAACTTCACGTGGGTGGCGATCTCGGATTACGCGTGGATGACGCGCTCGGCTCGCCGGTTCTATCCGTCAACAGGAACGGCAATAACCGGGTGGGTGTGGGAACGGACGCGCCGCGAGCCGCGCTCAGCGTTCTATCGGATCAAGCCCTGATCGAGGGGCCCGTGACGCAGAGCGACGACATCGTCGTGGAGTCGACGAACGCCGTGTTGGGGCTCTACAGCGATGGTTCTGGCATCACGGGCTCTGCGATCTCTCTTAAGGAGATACACCCGCAGGGTCCGTTGACCGACCATTGGGCGATGTACCGCGAAACGAATCAGTCGGGCGCCGCCCTTCGTTTCACCTACGGTTCCAACGTGGACTACGGATTGAATCAGCTACGAGCGGCTTTCACCCTCGGGGCAGGCAACAACGCCGTCGTTCTGCCCGCTAGCTCCATCGGGAGCGGCGAGATCGCCGACGAGATGGGCGTCGCCCGCCATTCGAGCGACGAGATAACCGGAATCCCCGAACAGTCTACCGTCGAGCTCGCCTCGCGATTCATCGACTGTCCCGCTGCGGGGTTTGTCTTGGCCATCGGCGAGGCGGGCTTCACCAGGCAGGACAGCGGATTCCTTGCAAGTGTCCGCCTCGCCATCGAACGCCATGAAACGGGTGACCAACGTGAGGTGTCCGAGAGGGTCCCTGGCAGTGGCCATGCGCATGTCTCTTTGACTGCGCTGTTTGACGTTACGCCAGGGAACCACTCCTTCGACCTGAGCGCGACCAATCCCTTCGTCGGGCCGCAGGTCAATGCATCTGACGTCTCGTTGACCTTAGTGTTCATCCCAACCGCGTACGGTGTAGCCGATGTTGAGCAGGCCCCATGAAGGACTGGAATCGGACCGGCTGGAACACGCTGGGCGGGCTTGTTCCGTCAAGCCGACTTTGGCCCGGGAGCAAGCAATGAGCCGCAACGTTTCGCTGATGACAGCGACCATCGGACTAGCGATCGTTACGTTCATGCGGACGGCTGGCGCCACGCCCAGGAACGAAATGGCACGCCATTCGATCGACGGCGGAGGCATTATGCGCAGCACCGGTGGAGACCTCGAGCTCTCCGCAACGATCGGCCAGCCGGACAGCGCAGTCCTGTCCGGTGGCGGAATCGAACTGACGGGAGGCTTCTGGTTCCGATTATCCCCGATGGACTGCGACGAAAACGGCAGCGTCGGGTACGGTGACTATGG
Organism: Phycisphaerae bacterium; assembly: GCA_029260195.1. GTDB lineage: Bacteria > Planctomycetota > Phycisphaerae > UBA1845 > UBA1845 > OFTM321. The sequence continues at coordinate 986 of JAJDDS010000587.1, read as the reverse complement.
ACGGTTCTTGGATTGCATCACGGGTCCGGTTCCGCCTGTCTCGGACGCGTGTCGCTGCTTCGACGCGAATGCTTCCAACACGGTGGACCTGCTCGATTGGGGCGTGTTCCAACGGGAGTTCAACGACGCAACAGCGCCGCCGGGCGATCCGGACTTTACGACCGTAACGGGCATTGTTCGCCTGCTTGGGCCGGGAGGCGATGCGGTCGCGGGCGCAACGGTCGAGCTTGTGGGCCACGACCGCTTTGTGGTTACCAGCGAAGACGGGGTCTTCGTCTTTGGAGACGTCCCGACGATTCCACCTTTGGTCGACGTGGTGGCCACGGCGACGATTGACGGCGAGGAGCTGTTCGGCGGAGCGCGCTTCGTCAAGCCGTTTCGTGGCGGCACGACCGACGTCGGCATCATTACGTTGTCCAACATAGTGCGCTGGGTATCGCCGGCTGATGGTCTATGGGCAAACGACCCTAATTGGGAGGCGTTCTTTCCGCCCGGACCGGGCCAGAGCGCGGTCATTGATGTGCAGGACGCCGAGATCACCGTGACGCACGACCACACCGTGCCGTTCAACGGACCGCTGGGTGACCTGCTGTGCAACGAGAGGCTCCGTCTTCAGTTCGACACGTTGTCCGTGGGTGGTGTGTTTCACATGAACAACACGCTGGAGATGGCCTGCGGCCGCATCGTCGACAGCACGGTTAACCTGGGTCCAGGGGCGCTCATCAACATTGCGTCCGCCGTCTGTTCCTCCAAGCTCGACGGCGTCACCATCAACGGGAACATGGACCTGCTTTCCAGCGGGCGAGTCCTCGACGTCCTCAACGGACTGACCATCAACGGGGAAGTCCGGCTGGCGGGTGGCACGGGATCGTTCGGCAATGCGATGCTCTTTCGAGGACCGGTCAAGTTTGTCGACGGCAACGCCACCATTTCCTTCATTGCCAATCCCAGCGCTTCGCAGATTACCCAAGACGATTCCGGTAACC
>JAJDDS010000586.1 GCA_029260195.1 Phycisphaerae bacterium | reverse complement strand
GACCTGAACGGTGACGGCGCGTCGGACCTAGCCGTACTCAATGCCGGTTCGTCGGGCAGCCTGAACGTGCTGTTCAATCGTGGCGACGGATCGTTCGAAAGGCGGGTGCGCTACGTAACCGGCGCCGGACCAAACCACATCACCGTGGGCGACCTCGACGGCGACGATGCCCCCGAAATCGTCATCGCCAACTTCATGTCCGGGACGGTGACGGTAAGGTCGAACGACGGCGACGGTGGATTCGCCGCGTCCGTACGCTACTCCGTCGGCACTGTCCCGCGGACCGTCGCGATCGGCGACCTCGACAACGACGGAATGCCGGACCTCGCGGTGGCAAACATGGGGCTTGCCTCCTCCGGTATCGCGGGCAGCCTCTCGGTCCTGCTGAACGAAGGCGACGGACTCTTCGCTGAGGCAGTAGACTATCCCGCCGGCGCCGGACCATGGTCGGTGGCCATCGCCGACATCGACGGCGACAAAAGCGCCGACCTGACGGTTGTCAACGTCTCCAGCCAGGACGTGTCCGTGCTGCTCAATCAAGCGGACGGTACCTTCGGTGCCGAGCGCCGATACGGCGCGGGCATGGCGCCCCGAGCTGTCGTCGTCGGCGATCTCGAACCCGACGGCCACCTGGATTTGGCTGTCGTCAATTTCAGCAGCGACAACGTCTCGGTACTGACGAATCGCGGCGATGGCACCTTCCAATCCGACTTGGTCCACGCCGTCGGGTCGATCCCTTGGGCCGGCGCGAACGGAGATTTCGATGGCGACGGCGACGCCGACCTCGTCACGACCAACTTCGGAGGTCAGAGCGTCTCCGTGCTCCTCAACAACGGTGACGGTGGGTTCTTCGCCGATACGACGTTCGCCGCCGGCGTCGGTGCCGTGTCCGTTGCCGTCGGCGATTTCGACGGCGACGGTCATTCCGATCTGGTTACCGCAAACTTCTTCGGAAATGACGTCTCCGTCTTGCTCAATGAAGGCGACGGTACGTTTCCCAATCACGTCGAGTTCGATGTCGGCATCGGGCCGTGGGCGGTGGGCATCGGCGATCTGGACGGCGACGGCCATCTCGATCTGGCGGTGGCCAACTCGGGCGATCTCTTCTCTCCCGCCAACACGGTCACGATCATGTACGGTGTGGGCGATGGAACGTTCACGGGAAGCGTCGACCATGACGTCGGATCCTCGCCGTTTTCCGTGGCAGTGGTCGATCTTGACCTGGACGGCGCGCTTGATCTGGCGGTCGCGAACTTCCTCTCCAACACCGTGTCCATACTCACCAACGACGGTGACGGCGGATTCCTCGATACCGTCAATCTTCCCGTCGGGCCCGCGCCCGTATCGGTCGGCGCAGCCGATCTCGACGGCGACGGCTTCCCCGATCTCGTCACCACCGGGCTGGGATTCCTCGGCGACATCGAGCACACCGTATCCGTGCTTCTCAACGTGCAGGGCGAGACCTTTGAAGCCGAGGTTCGGTATGGCGTCGGCGTCGAGCCAGTGTCGGTTGCGACGGGCGACATGAACGACGACGGCCTCGTTGACGTCGCGGTGGCCAACAGTGGTGGGCAGAACATCTCCGTCCTGCTCAACAACGGCGATGCGACGTTCGGCGATTCCCGTGAATTTGGCGTTGGGCCGGAACCCAGTTCGCTGACGCTGACCGATCTTGACGGCGACGGCGATGTCGACGCGTCCACCGTCAATGCCGCCGGGGACAGCGTGTCGGTGCTTTTCAACCTCAGCACACCAGGGCGACCGTAACTCGCCGGCGCCGAGCTTGCCAACGCCGCCCGCGAGCATGATCGATCATCGCTCGTCAATGGGTACGAACGCACGAGCCGCTGGACCCGTGTAGATCTGGCGCGGCCGTCCGATGCGCGTGTCCGGTGCGGTCATCATCTCGCGCCACTGGGCTATCCACCCCGGCAGCCGTCCGATGGCGAACATCACGGTGAACATGTCCGTCGGAATCCCCAGCGCCCGATACAGGATCCCGCTGTAGAAGTCGACGTTGGGGTAGAGCTGCCGATCCGCGAAGTAAGAGTCGCCAAGCACCGTTTCCTCGAGCTTGCGGGCGATATCGAGCAGCGGGTCGGTCCGGCCGAGCTTGCGTAATACCTCGTCACAGGTTTTCTTGATGATCGTCGCCCGCGGGTCAAAGTTCTTGTACACGCGGTGTCCGAATCCCATCAGCCGATACCCGGAGTCCTTATCCTTCGCCTTCTCCACATACTGATCGGTGTTTCCGCCACCACGGTGGATATCGTGGAGCATTTCCAATACCGCCTGGTTCGCGCCGCCGTGCAGCGGACCCCACAGCGCCGCGATGGCGGCGGAGATGGCTGCGTAGAGATTCGCCCGACTGCTCCCCACCAGACGCACCGTTGACGTCGAGCAATTCTGCTCGTGGTCGGCGTGAAGGATGAGCAGTTGATCCAGCGCCCGCGCCTGCGCCGAATCCACTTCGTACGGCTCGCAGGGCACGCTGAAGAGCATGTGCAGCAAGTTCGAGGTATATGTGAGTGAGTTGTCCGGGTACACGAACGGCTGACCGACCGATTTCTTGTACGCGAACGCCGCGATCGTCGGGATCTTGGCGATCAGCCGTCGGATCGTGATATCGACGTGCTCCGGTTCCAGCGCGTTGTACTCGTCCTGATAGAACGCCGACAAACTGCACACCATGCTCGACAGAATCGCCATCGGATGTGACTTGAGCGGGAACCCCTGGAAAACATGCCGCAGGTTTTCGTGAATGAGCGTGTGGCGGGTGACGTCGTCGATGAACTCGTCTCGCTGGTCCCGCGTCGGAAGCTCGCCGTAGATCAGTAGATACGCCAACTCGAGGAAGGAGGAACGCCCTGCCAACTCTTCGATGGCGTACCCGCGATGCCGCAGAATTCCCTTCTCTCCGTTGAGGAACGTGATCTCACTCCGGCACGAGCCGGTATTTCCGTACCCGTTGTCCAGAGTGATTAACCCCGTCTCGCTGCGGAGCTTCGTGATGTCAATCGCCTGCTCGCCTTCGGTCCCCACCGATACCGGCAACTCGTATGTCTTTCCGTTGATGCGTAACTGTGCTGTCTCAGACATGTTCTTAACTCCATGGGTGACTCAGATAGCTCATCCAAAGCTGTGTTCGCTGCCCACAAACGTATTCGTGTCGGCATAAATTACAACCCAGGCGGCTCGTCGAGCAATGCCACCGCCGCCCCCAGCCTGATTGATTACAGTGTTGCTGCAATCTCGCCCCCGCCGTTCGTGTCGCCGCTCCACACGCCCGCGCGCCAGTCGTCCGCCATTTCGGCGATTTCGTGGGTACGCTACCATCCCATCCGTGGGCCGCACCGTTCCAACGTCATCCTCGTCCGCGCCACGCGCGGGCAAAGAGAACCCGCTTGCCCGGCAGCGCTTCGGCGCGCACATGTCCGTCGCCGGAGGAATCGAGAACGCCTTTCGCGCCGGAGCCGACGCCGGCTGCGATTGTTTGCAGATCTTCGTCAAGAACCAACGCCAGTGGAACGCACCGCCGCTGACAGAGCAAACCATCGACGCCTGCCGGAAGGCGGCGGAACATACAGGCCTCAAACCGGTCGTCGCGCACGCCACCTACCTGCTCAATCTCGCCTCGCCCGACACAACCACACGCGAGCGCAGCATCTCCGCCCTAGCCAACGAAGTCGACCGGTGTTCGCGCCTGTCCGTCCCCTACCTCGTCCTGCATCCCGGCGCCCACAAAGGCGACGGCGTCGACGTCGGTATCGAACGCATCATCGACGGACTCGACCAAGTGGCTGCCAAAACCGCGAGCGACGACGTGTGCGTCCTCTTGGAGACAACCGCCGGGCAGGGAACCGCCGTCGGATGCGAAATCGAGCACCTCGGGCGGATCATAGACGGAGCCAAAATGCCCGAGCGATTAGGCGCGTGCGTGGACACCTGTCACGTATTCGCGGCCGGTTACGATATCCGCACACACGGTGGCTACGAACGCATGATCCATGAATTGATAGCGCACGTCGGATTGGATCGCGTGCGCTGCATTCACGTCAACGACTCGCTGCGCGCCTGCGGCAGCCGCGTCGACCGTCACGTACACATCGGAAAAGGTGAGATCGGCAAAGCGGGTTTCGCCAATCTCGTGAACGACCCCAGGTTGGCTGGTGTTCCCAAGATTCTCGAAACCCCCAAGGGACGCGACGCCCGAGGGACCGACCTTGATCGCGTCAACCTGAAGCGACTCCGAAACCTCATCAAAACCGATCGCTAGAATGGAACCGAGTTGAGTTTCGTCTTGATCAGCGCGACCAGCTTGTCGACACGGCGGGCGTCGAGGTGGACGTGGTCCATCGCACGTTCGAGTTCGGGCATGTCGGTATCGCCGTCAAATGACTGAACGCCGGCTTTCCGAGCGAGTTGCATAGCGATGTGGACGATGCAAGCCAACGTCTTGTGCTCCGACTCCGCCGCCAGCGGGTCATGGTGAAATCCGATTCCCGCTGCCAATTCCGCCGGCAAGTTCCAGTGTCGCGCCAGCCGCATGCCAATGTCCGCGTGGTCGATTCCGACTAGCCGTCGCTCGTGCCGAATCAGCGGGACGCCCGACTTGAGTGACGCCCGAACCGCCTCGGTGAACTGCGGCGGCGACAGCTTGGACTGCACCAGGATCCCAACCTCGTGGATCAAGCCGAGCGCGAACGTCTCGGCGCCGAGTTTCCTCTGAGCGACCGAAGACAGGCCGTGACACTCGGCGATGATCGTCTCCGTGCAGAACGCGACGGACGCGCTGAACCGCCACAGGGTATCCGGCTGAATGCCCGGCGCGTCGATCTGAACCCTCCGCATTGTCGCCGATACGGAGGCTGTCGTCGCCAGTCGGGCGATCGTCGCGCAACCCAGCATCGTCACCGCGCGGTCGATCCGCGCGATGCGAGAGGGCAGCCCGTAAAACGCCGAATTCGCCAGCTTCAGAGTGCGCATCGCGATGCTCGGGTCTGCATCGACGACTTCCTGAATCTGACCCGCCGTGGAATCGTCGTCGCCGGCCAACTGCATGAGACGGATCGCTGTCTCCGGTCGTCCGCCCACCGCCTCAGCCGCTGCTTCGAGATCCACCGATTGTCGCACTTGTGAATGGACGTTCACCGTCTCGTTCTTCCTCATTCGTGTTGTCGCGACTCGCTTCCACCGATTCGCTACACTGGTTATCGGCCGATCACGCCCCCCACTCGACTGCCGCGACGTTTACGACCGCCGATACAATAAGTAGACTCCCGGGCGTCCGCAGCGTCGACCCGCCGGGCGATTCGGCATCGGAGCATCAGACGACGTGAACTCGTCCACGACCGCAAGCCCGAGGTATCACCACGCCAATCAGGGCGGCAGGGACGCGACCCATCTGGAATTCGTACCGACGAAGATCGGTGCGTCCCGTCAAAGGCGGGCCATCAATGCACACTCGGCCGCAGGGAGTGGCCAGCCCACGCTGATTCTGGCTGGCATGCACGGCGACGAGCCCAAGAGCGTCCACCTCGCCATGCGGTTCATCGAACTCATCACGCAAGAGCGACCAGCCGGGGGCGTCGTGATCGTTCCCATCGTGAACCCCGACGGATACGCCCTCCGAAAACGTCGCAACGATGCCGGCGTCGACATCAACCGAAATTTCCCCACGGCGAATTGGGAATCCGCTCCGCGACGATTCCGATACTACCCCGGACCCCGCCCCGCGTCCGAGCCCGAGACCCGCGCCATCATCGCAATGATCGAATCCCTCAAACCGGCACGCATCGTCACCATTCACTCCATCAACCGGCGCCGGCATTGCAACAACTACGACGGACCAGCCAAGCAAATCGCCCGCGCGATGTCCCGCAAGAACGAGTACCCTGTCCGCGCCTCGATCGGATACGCCTGCAGCAAGGCCTCCGCCAACGAGCACACCACCCCGTAGGGGCCGCGTCCCGCCGAGGCGTCGACCTGCACGACGGTGGCCCCGGCGATCTGTGCGAGCAGGCCGGCCTCCGCCATCAACCGGGATTTACCCGTGCCGGAGGCGGCCTCGATCACCACCGCGCGTCCCTCGCCGTGGCGCAGTCGCTCCAAGTGACCCCGGATGGTCGACATCTCTCGATCGCGACCCACCAAGGATGCGCTCCGCAGGTAGCCCCGGGCCACGTCCGCTTGGGGCAAGGGAGCGAGCCCGGAGATGGCGGTCAG
>JAJDDS010000585.1 GCA_029260195.1 Phycisphaerae bacterium | reverse complement strand
CTTTCGGCGTCCGCTCGACGCGCCCTCCGCGATTCGCGTCCGACACGCTGCGCGCAGGGGGCGCAGGTTTCTTGACGGTCTTGGCTCTCCTGGGCGCCGGCCGCTTGGAATCCGGACTCGCCGATTTGGTCATTTTCTGAGCGGGACGCTTGGGTTTTGCCGCTTTCCGAGCGCGCTCAGCCGTCAGATTTGGATCCGCCGTGCCCAGTTGAACCTTCACATAGGCTGCGGCGTCTTCGGCGTTCATCCCCACCGTCGCGGCGGCGATCTCCGCCGGAAGAGCCCGAACGACGCCGTCGCTCTTTGATGCCGTCCCGGTGTCTCCGGATTTCGCGTTCGATCGCGACATTTTGTGCGAAGACCTTCCCCGCTTGCGGTTGGCTGTTCGTTTTGCGTCACGAGCTTCGCGTGTCAATGTATTTCCCCATGGCTTGTCTGCCATACTACCTCCGTACGTTCTATCAAGTGATTCATTGGTCGTTCGGCGATACCCAGCACCTCGCACAGCTCAGCCGGTTTGACCGAGCCCCCGTCGGTCACGAACACGGTGAGACGAACGGAAGAGGCGTCGACTTCGATCGCTTCCAGGTACGGGCGCAGGTCGATGTGCCGAATCCGGCCCGTCTTGTGAACGAACCGATCATAAGGGATCGGTGCGAAGCGGAGCATTTCCTCGGCGCGTCGCGACAGGTCTGCCCGACCCTCCTGGGCGATCGTCACACGGTAGCGGACCATGCGGGGTGCGCTCCGATCACTCGGGCCGATGGTCACCGCCCGCTGCACCCGCATCCCCGGTGGGAATTGCGCGCGAAGCTGATCGGCCAGGCAGTCCGGGTCGATGGGCTCCGTGAAATCCACAATCGCGCGCTCGGCGCGTGACGCCACCCCCACGGGTCGTGGTAGTGGCAACGCAATGCGCGGACGCGGATTGAATCCCTCGGTATGACACACCGGAAGCCGCGCGCGGGCCAATGCCCGCGACAGAAGCCGTAGCGTTTCCTGGTGCGACAGATACCGGAGATCGCCTTCCACGGCGAAATCGACGGCTCGGCGATGCCTCGATCGAGGTTGTCTACCGGCGCCTTCTTGCAGTAGGGTATCGCTCTACTTTCAGCGGCTACGGCGATCCATCGCCGCCCCGCAAACAAATACTGCCGTTCTCTATCCATCAAGCCGGACACCGCGACCAACCCTGGTCAAATCAGATCTACCGGCAGAAGTTTCAGTGTTTCCAGGCGGAGATAGTTCACCACCTGCTGGTCCGTATCGAAGGTCAGCGCGCGGCGCGCCACACGCTCCGCCTTCGCCGCCGTACACGATCGAATCAGTTTCTTGATCTCCGGGATGTTGTTCGGCGCCATCGAGAACGTCCGAAGCCCCAAACCGATCAAGAGCAGCGTGTACATCGGCTCGCCAGCCATCTCCCCACACAGGCTACATTGTACACCTTCCCGCCCACAAGTGCGAATAATGTCCCGAATCGTCCGCAAAACCGCGGGATGGGCGGCGCTGTAATAGCGCGAGACACGCTCGTTCCCCCGGTCAGCCGCCAGCATGTATTGGATCAGGTCGTTCGTCCCGATGCTCACGAATGAGACCTCACGGGCGAACTGGCGGCACTGCGTGGCCGCGGCTGGGGTCTCCATCATCATCCCCACCTCGATATCCGGGCAAAATGTGATCCCCTCCTCCTCCAGGTCCTCCATCGCGTCCCGGAGGGTCATTTTGGCCTGTCGCAGCTCTATCAGGCTCGAAATCAGCGGAAACATCAATCGCACGCCCCCACCCTCCGGCGAAGCCCGCAGAATCGCACGCAACTGAATCTTGAACATCCCCAGATGTTGCAAGCTGAACCGGATCGAACGGACCCCCAGCATCGGATTCCGCTCCTGTTCCAGGCTCTTCTTCTGCGTCACCTTGTCGGCCCCGAGGTCGAACGTGCGGATTGTGACAGGCCGCCCCCCCGCGCCCCGGATGGCCGCTGCGTAGGCCGCGTACTGTTCGTCCTCGTCCGGCTCGACCTCCCGAAGGAATAGAAACTCCGTCCGGTACAGCCCAACGCCGTCAGCGCCCTTGCGGACGCTTGCCTCTGCCTCCCTGGGGTATTCAATGTTGGCCATCAGTTGAATGGTGACGTCGTCCTGCGTCACGGCTGGCAGATCACGCAGGCTTCCCAGCTCATCCGTCAGTCGCACGTAGCTCGCCTGACGGACCCGGTATTGCTCCAGCACCTCTTCGTCCGGATTCGCGATGACGACGTGATGGACGGCGTCCACGATGACCGTGTCCCCACCGCTCACCATCCCGGTGAACTCGTTCAGTCCGACGACGGCTGGATGCCCCCAGGAACGCAGAAGAATCGCTGTGTGTGACGTCGGCCCCCCCACGTCCAACGCAACGCCGGCGACTTTCGTCTCGGGCAGCAATGCCGTTTGCGACGTCGACAAATCGTGCGCCACCAGGATGATTTCGCGCGTCAAGTGTGCCATATCCTCGCCGGAAGCTCCCAAGAGGTTCCGCAAGAGGCGGCGTTCGATATCCTGCACATCTCGTATTCGTTCCGCCAGCAGCGGGTCGGTCATGGACAGGAATCGACGCTGCTGTTTGCGCATGACGGTGCTGGTCGCGTAGGCTGCTGAGTAGAATCGCTCCTTGATGAGTTCCGCGATTTCCCGACGCTGCCCCGCGTCATTCAACACGCCGATATGCCAGTTGAACACGTCGGCTGCGTTCGCACCCAGGCTGTTGCGGACGCTCGTCCGTTGCGATTCCAGCCCCGCGATCGAATCCGCGATGCCACGGTCCAGACGTTCGATCTCGGTTGCGACCTCCTCGGGCGGGACAATGCGACGCGGGATGCGCAGCTCTTCGGCGTCGAGAACCACCGCCTCGGCGATTGCCACACCGGGAGATACCGCTATGCCGCTCAGCTTGTCCATGGTTTGCCCACTGGCCTAAGATCGGACCGGTTATCCGCTATCCGCAACGCCGCCGATTCCGCGCCATTGACGGCTCACAGACGCGGCCGATGGTACCGCATGACGCGACCGCGTACAATTCACGCCTCGTCAATCAATGGCCCGTGGCCCGGATGCCTCGCCCGGAGAGGAAGGCCACCGGTGGATCGCCCTTCTGATCCCACGTTTCGCCGCTCGCCGTCCTCCGCATGGTTGACGCGAGGCCACATCACTCGTCAAGGTCGAAGCAGGTTCGCACCAGTTCCACCAACGCGTCGACCGCGCCGGCTGCGTCCGGTCCGACAGCCGAGATCCGCAACCTCGTCCCTTGGGTCGCCCCCAGCAGCATTAGCTCCATGGCACTCTTTCCGTCGACTGCTTCCTCTTCCCGCGTCAACGAAACCACCGAGATTTCCGCGACGAATCGCTGCGCCATATCGACGAACTTCATGACCGGGCGCGTGTGAAACCCCTGACGGTGCGTGATCGTCACTTCGCGCGCTACCTGTTCGATCGATCCTGACACGTGTGTTCCCGGTCCTTTTTCGATCACCTCAGAGACCATCCCGCCGTCCCCGACTCAAAGTATCAACCGTGGGCCGGCTCGTCCGCTTCCTTGATAAGCTCGATCAGAGCCGCTTTCGTCTCGGCCTGGCGCAAGAACCGGCGGAAATTGTCGCGTTGTAAGTGCCGGAAGATTTGTTCCATGGCCGCCAGGTGAGCGTCTGGATCGTCTTTTGGACTCACCAACAACACGACCGTGTACACCGGCGCCCGGTCGAGCGCGGCAAAATCGACGCCCGCTCCGGAACGACCGATCGTCGCGGTCATGCGGGCAAGGCCATCGCACTTGACGTGTGGAACCGCGACACCCTTGCCGAATCCAGTGCTGCCTTCGTTCTCCCGCTTGATCGCGATCCGCGCGACTGACTCGACCTGCGACGCATCGACGGCGCCGTTCTCGGCGAGCGACGCCACCAACTCGCGAATGACGCCGTTGCGGTCCGTGGCCTGCAGCTCCGCGATCACCGACTCACAACTGAAGAAATCTGTCAACTTCATGGGCAACGCCGATCCTGGCCCGGATGGGCCAATTAGCTTTCCCGATTCTATGAGCGCTCCACCGAACAACTTCTCGCTTACGGGTTCGGATGCTTACGATTGCGCTCGATCTCCTTGTGGCGTGTCAACTGGCGCTCGAGCTTGTCCACCGTCAGGTCAATAAGCGCGAACGTGTCCGACCCCACCTCCCGGCCGACGAATTCGTTCCGGGCGCCCGCGTTCACCAACATTTCCACGGAGAACTGGTCCCCCTCACTATCAACCACGACCGCGATCGATTGAATGCGGTCGTAGAACTTCAGGAGCTTCCCAGCCTTCTCTGCGGCGTATTTCTTGACGTCCTCTGACATCTCGACATGCCGCCCGGTCACCGTGATCTGCACACCATACCTCCTAAACTCGCCACGCGGTCTCGCCGCGATAACCCACTAATCCGTGACGCGTCGCATCGTTAACCTGCCGCCAGCGCCTCCGTCTGCTCCGCGACCAGTGGCGGTTTCACGACGCCGGCGCTGATCGTGTACCGCAGCGCGTCATCGATCGTCATCGGGAGCACCAGGACGTCCTCCCGCGCGACCGTAATCGTATACCCGGTCACCGGTGTTGGCGAACTCGGCACAAACACCGTCAGAAGCTCTCGAGGGTCCTCACGATCGATAACCGGCATGGGCGATCCCGTCACCAAACCCACCGACCACACCCCCTTGCGCGGATACTGCACTGCCACCACCCCGGAAAACTCCACCGACTTGTCCGAGATGAAGAAATCCGTCACCTGCTTGATATTCGGATAAATCGCACCGATCACGGGTATTTTCTTCACCGCTCGCTCAACAATCAGCCAAGTCGTCCGGCCGATGAAGCTCGCGAGGAAGTAACCCATCACGCAGATCAGCACTGCCGCTATCAAAAATCCGATGGCGCTGAATATTCTCCATTTACGGCTTACAAGCTCCCACATCGCTTCTTTGCGGCGCTGTAACGCGAAATCCTGGTCGGCGTCTGTCACACCCTTCCCCATCCCGAGGCCCTTGGCCGTCATCGCCTTGTACTGGACCGTCAGCCTTCGCCCGGTCACCGGATCCCATTCGTCAATCGGATCACCCAGCTCCAACGCGGCGTGCTCATTGATCCCCAGGAATTCCTTCGGCTCCCCGCCGATGGCATACAGCGAGACCAAGCCCCGCGTGATGTACTTCGCGAAATTCTCGTCGACGAAACGGTAGGCCCAAACCAGAAGCCCAATCGTCACGATCGTCGGAAGCAGTGCGCCGAGACCACGCTTGAAAAATGGCTTGAAACCGCTGAACATCGATCTCCCCACGATGTGAACTAGGAAGCGGATGAGAAGGAGGGGCTCTCCGCTTCGGGCGACCGCCCAACCGGCGTTCTGGAATCCACCTTCCGTCTACGGTAGCGCTACGCCGCTGCGGAGCGCAATGTAAGGACACAGCCCGGATCGGTCAACCATTGCCGCGTTGGCCACGCCACGATACGATACCCTCGATCCCATGCACGCTACCTACTCCACCAGGGTCTCGGTGAAACCCAGTGCGGCCACGTTCGCCGCACTCATCGCCTTGGTTGTCGCTACCGCTCTGGCTGCGCTCGTCGCGTCGTCCAGACGTTCCATCGAACTCGATCCCCCGATCGCTCCCGACGGATGGCCCATCAGCTTCCAACCTCCCCGTGGCTGGCAGCCTGTGATCGACCGCAGCTCGCCCGACGCCATTGAGCTGCACGAGCCACGTACGCGCGGAGGTGGCCGGCTTCTCGTTGTCGAGCGACGAACTAACCGCGAAGGCGCGTCCATCGAGGAGCACGCCCGACGGGTGCGCCTCGATTGGGGCTACCGAGGAATGGAGCGGTTTCTGGCTGGGCGCCCCCCCGTGTACGAGATGTCGTTCGGACCCTACCCGGGCGTTCAAGTCCTGGACGAAGCGCGGGGGCTAGTAATCGCAGTAGGCGAGGTCGAGGAACGGATGGTGTGTCTGGGGCTCATCGTCGGCGCGCCTCTTACCGAAGCAGACGTCAAGCTTGTGGACCGCATCCTCGAATCAGTCACGCCCGTTCACTGATCCGCAACTGCTGCCGCGGCCGTCCATTCCGCAATCTTGACCCAGACTGCACAGACCACCCAGCTTTGCAATGCGAATTGATTTTGTGCTCGACGCCTCTGCCATTCGTCCATTAGCATGGCACGAGCAGTCGCGCACCGAGATGTCCGGTCAGACGTGCACGACGACATTGATCGGCGGGTGCGCCGGCAACCATACGGGAGCGAGTCATGTCCATGCGCTCCGATCGCGCGGTCAACAGACCCTTCAATGCAATGCTCGACGACGCGCGCCGCGCGTTCACACTGATCGAGCTGCTCGTCGTCATCAGCATCATCTCGACGCTGTTCTCGGTCCTGCTCCCATCGCTTAAATCTGCGCGCGAAAAAGCCCGCATTGTCGTCTGCGCGGCGCACACGTCCGGGATCGCCAAGTCAGCAGCCACGTACATAACAGACTCCGCGGGCTGGCTTCCCGGGTCACCGGGCACTAGCGGCAGCGTCATGTACTCCGAGGACGAACCCGACGCGCTCGAGGAGGATATCGCGACCGATCCCTCGCAAAACTGGGACTACGCCGGCTCGCTCGCGCCGACCTACATGACGACATCGCTGCCGACCAACCGCGTCGAGCGCATGCTTAAGGTCAAGCAAGGTATCTTCGCATGCCCCTCCAACCCGTACTTCGCCGACCCGCACTCAGGGCCCGGCGGATCGTCCGGACCCGTCGGCAGTTTCGATCCCCAACCGATGACCAGCTACAACACCATCCGCAACTTCCTGCTCTGGCCCAGGACCATGGTGGATTTCAACCCGTCTCAACCCTGGGGTCCGATCGCGCCGCTTCCCGAAGCCAGTTTCGACACGCTCGGCGGCAAGACCCTCACGCCCAAAAACTACAAGCCCCACATCGACCGCATCACCAATCCGGCGGGCAAGGTGTTCGTCGCCGACGGAAACCGCTTTACCGTCGGCGATCGCATCACCTACGACGTCGACTGGAACGCCACCGCCGGCGGCGCGTTCTCGAACGGCGGACCGACACTTCCAATCACGGCCACCGCCGCTGGGAACCCCGTCCTGTCCAGCTACCACACTACCCCTCAATTCGGCAAATACGGCTATCGCCACAAAAGTGCCGCCGGCCGAGGCATCGTCACAAACTACTTCGACGGACACAGTTGCTTCATGACCGAAGCTCAATCCCGCGAACCCGACCCCTGGTGGCCCATGGGTACGATCATTCCCTTCCCCGAGCTCAACGACGCCTCGATCGCCCTCGTAGCCCACCGCCTCGACAACGAGTACAAATACCACGTCGGTCGATAGTGCCGGGTTTCACCTACTCAGCGTATGTTCTGACTCTCGGTCGCGAGGAGAACATCACCGTCAGCGACCAGTGCCCAGCATTGTCAGCGCGAGCACAGCGAGGGATCTGGCTGAATACTGGGCAAGGTGCTTCGCTGCCCTCAGCGGGACGTGGAGCGCTTCATGACCTCTCCGGTACAATGCCCGAGCCGGGGCGAACCTCCTCGGCCGAGCGAGATCGTTTTGGGTCGGAAGGAAGAGCAACCTGTGACTCATGAACTGGCACGCCGCCGTGACGGCGCCATCGAAGTACTGACGCTGAACAAACCCGCGCGGCGAAATGCACTGTCACGCCCGTTGATCGACGCATTGCGCGGCGCGATCGACGACGTGCTCGCCGACGATGCAATTGGCGGAGTGGTGCTCACGGGCGCGTCGCCGGCGTTCTCAGCCGGCCTCGATCTGGCTGAGGTCGCCGCCATACGCGGGGACGAAGCGCGTTGCGATCAGGTTGCGCTCGCGCTGTTCGATTTGCTGACGACGATCGATGATGCTCCCAAGCCGATCGTGGCAGCCGTCAACGGCGCCGCGGTTGCGGGCGGGGCTGCGCTGGCTGGAGTGTGTGATGTTGCCATCGCAGCGCGGTCCGCCGTCGTCGGATATCCGGCCATCCGGCGCGGTGTCGTGGCGACCGTCGTGATGCCCTTTGCGGTCGAGCGTGTGGGCCTTCGCCGAGCCCGCTATTTGCTCCTCACGGGTGAGCTTCTCTCCGCGTCAGACGCAAAGGCTGCTGGCTTGGTCGACGAGGTCGTCGACGACGTGGACGTCGTGCCCCGCGCGTTCGCGCTGGCCAAGCGGATGGCGTCATTCTCGGGATCAGCCTACGTCGAGACCAAACGTGGGATTCGATCGATCGAGTCACAATCGCCGGGCGAGGGGCATGCTCGTTACCGAGCCTCGTGCGCGCGCCTGAACATCACCGACGATCCGCGCCGCGCGACATGAAGCCCGCGGCTCGGGGTGGAGCGAATGTCACAGAATTCATGAAACGCTGTACGAGTCGATGAGTCCCATCTCCGCGCCGGCGGTGCGTTACTCTCTGGGCTTGTCGTTCGTGGTCTTAACCTTGACCTTCCAGGGGTGGGGCGCCTTCGCAAGCGCCTTGGCCAGGTGGCTGGCGGCGAGCGGACTCGAACGCAGTGTGGCGTCGCGTTCACCAGCTTGGGATATGCGGATTGCCGCCCGACGGACGTCGGCTTCAATGTCGAGCTTGCCGCCCGCCTCGACCTGGTACTCGCGGGTCGTGCTGTACTTCTTGTAGATCAGGCGTCGGTCGGTGAGGACGATTCCCGCGTTGCCGGTCTCAGCCCGGGAGAAGTCGAGATCGGCGAAATACCCGAGAAACCGTTCGCCGGCGGCGGGCTTGAACCATGAGGATACCCGCGTCCGCACTGGGAACGAGAGTTTTCTCCAGCGATCGTTCTGCTGCCGTTCGGCGGCTTCGATCAGCCGTCGGTACCCCGGGGCATTCTGCCCGCCGTTGCTCTTGAAGAACGCCGCGGCGATTTCGAGGTTGGCGATGGCAATCTGGCAGTACTCCTCCCCGTTGTGGGACATGACGTGCGCGGTCACCTCGCCGACGGTACTGCAATTCTGGCAGACGAAGTACGGGAAGGGGTTGCAGAACGGCGGCGGAAGGACCGACATCGGCTCCAGCAAATCGAACCAACGCATCTGATGGGTCCGGAGCATCTGGTCCAACCGGCCGAGGGCTTTGGTTTCGATTTCCTTGCGGTGAAAGGCATCTCGCCGCGGGAGTTTGTCGCCCCAGATGATCAGGTGGACCTCGAGCGGCGAAGTTTTGAGGCAGTGAATGCACTTGTGGGGGAACGACTTTCGAATATCGGGGTACTGAAGTTCGTGGGAGTGAAACTCGAAATACGCCCCGATCTCGTCGATGCGGTCCAGCTTGATGCGGGGTTTCTCGGGCGGTTCCTGCGATTCCCAGTCATCGATCGTCGGGCGCACCTTGGGCCCCGTGGTCGGCTTGAAGATGCTCGTACTGCCAAGAATGCTGTGGTCCGGCGATTCGTCCTCCATCACCCAGCCAAGGATCGTCTCGTCGTCGATGGGCTGATCCGGCTGAATGCGGAATCGCTGCCCGCACTTCTTGCAATTGGCGTGGCGCCCGATGCGGTCGGTGGTGACGCGGTACTTCTGCGAGCACGTGGGGCAAAGAATGACCAAGCTGTTCGCCATGGAACCTGGGCTCCATTTGTCTGCAAGGATGTCGATATGAACGAAGCGCAAGGTCGGTTCGATGCGCGCGTCACCGCGATATCATACTCAGGGCCGGTTGGGGGGTCAACGAATAACGCCGCGGATGTCGAGTTGATCGACCGCCCCGACGACGGTGGACCCGTTTTGCCAGAACCCAAGCCGCACTCTACAATCGATCGCATGGTCATAACCATCGACGGACCCGCCGGTGGCGGGAAATCAACGGTCGCGCGCCGATTGTCCCAACGTCTTAATATCGCCTACCTCGACACCGGCGCGATGTACCGCGCCGTGGCATACCTCGCGTTGGAGCGAGGCCTGGACCTGACCAATCTCGACGCCGTGATCGACGTCGCCCGTGACATGGACCTGTCACTCGATTGTGGTCCGGTAAACACCGTCGTCAACGTGGAGGGACGGGACGTCAGCGAGACCATCCGCTCACTCGACGTCAGCAGAGCGACAACGGTGATCGCCGGAATCCAGCCCATCCGTGACATGCTGGTGGCCCAACAGCGTGCCAAAGCTGTGTCACTCCGATCGTTCGTCTCGGAAGGCCGTGACCAGGGCAGCGTCGTTTTCCCGGATGCCGACGTGAAGTTCATCCTCGAAGCCTCCCCCTACACGCGCGCCCAGCGCCGGCTCGATGATCTGCCCCCGGCCGCCACGCCAGTCACGCTCGATGAAATGCTCACTCACGTCCGTGAGCGCGACGCGATCGACGCCAAGCAGTGGGAGCCCCTCCTTCAACCCGGCGCCGCTATCTGCTTCGATACGACCGATTTGAGTATCGAAGCCGTGGTCGACCGACTCGAAGACCAAGTCCGCCGCCGCGTTGGGAACGGCTGACAGGACTGCGCTCCGGACCGCTCCACTGCAATGGCCCGAGTCGCTGCATTACGGAATTCGAATCCAAACGTCAGCCCCACGCGGCTCTACGAGCCTGTAGTTTTCGCGGATCCATGCCCCCAAATCGCGATAAGTGACCGGAAGCGTCGGGCGACCGCGATCCATATCGTCCATATCGGACGTCGACGCGATGATCGCCGCCGGGGGATCGGCTTTGAGATCCCGGATCACTTCGTCGACGTATGGCTGGGCGCGATCGTTCCACTGATCGATGATCGTCTCGAGAATGTACCGATGGGCGATGGGTCGATCCGCGCGCCAGTATACCCACGGCATGTAGCGCATGCTGTGGACGCGATCGCCCGGCGCGGTGTGTTCGAGAATCGCGTCGACGGTCTGTCGGTAACGATCCACGTACCGAGCGTCGAACCGTTGATTGTAAGCGCCCATCGCGCTGCGCAACTGTGTGGCCCCGACGGGCAGCGCCATGTGGGCGAACCACAAGACGGCTAGAATCACGTAGAAGCGCGGCGTACGAGTCCCCCCGTCGTTACGCATCAGAAGCCACACGCCGTGCGTCGCGAGCATCACCAACGGCGGAAGCGCGACACCGTAGTAATGCAACGCCCGGTGCGGTCCGAGCAGCGCCAGGTAAAACGCGATCGGCAACCATGCTACCAGCAACGCGAAGACCCCAGGCGGCGCGCCCGCGGGTTGTAACGTCGTAGATTCACGCCTCGATCGTCCGCGCTTGACGTGCACCGCGATGACGTACAAAACCGTTGCCGCCGCAAGCAGCGCTGGCAGTCCCAGAACCCGCTCGTGCTCGCGCCAGCCGTAAATCTCCGGAACGATCCGCGACTGTTTCGATTCCGTTACGTACCCCAGGTTGGACACAACCACGGCGTGCCAAGCGGCGCCGAGGTCGCTGGTCGCCCGGAGCAGTCCGAGGACGACTGTCAGCGCAGCAAACGCACCCGCAGCCATCGGACGGATCGTCCGCATCACCTGCGCGATCGACCAACCGCCGGCCACAAGTAGATAGACCTGGTGCACCAAAATCGCCGCGGGTATGGATACGGCTGTTTGCCGGAAGCACATCGCCCCGATCGCACACGCGCCGGCTATGAAGCGATTCCGAGAGGCCGACCGCGGGGTGTCGAACGACCGGGCGTAGAAGAGCAGCACGAGCAGTTCGCATAGGACGTAAAACGTGCTGGGGCGATTGGATCCGACGCGGTAATAGTAAAGATTGATGTACAGCGCCGCCATCACGGTGCCCACGGCAGCCACGTTCAACCCGTACCACCGCCGAGCGATGACGAAGAACGAGACGCACGATCCTATCGTCGCCAGCGAACAGACGACAACGATCCCCGGATACGTCCCGTTGCTGAACCACAGGCCGATGGCGTCGACCCAGAAGATTCCGGGGGGCTTGTTGTCCCACAGATCGACATAGAGCTGCTGCCCGGCGACGATCCGCCGTCCGTAGTAGGCGAACAGGACGGCGTCGATGTCGTCCACGCGCGCCATCGCGGCGAACTGCGCGATGGCGAGCAGCGGCAGGCAGGCGAGCGCGGTCGCGATGACGATGACGGACTCCGGCGTACGCCGGTTCAGCGATGGCTCGGTGATGGTCATACGCGGCGTGGAACTGGAACGCTGCCGTGCTCCGCCCACCGGGCGCGTGTTAGCCTGTGACGTGCGCGTGCATCGGGTTTCACACCCGGCATGTTCGCGTTGCCCCACGAGGTTGTCAACGCAGCCCTTTGCCCTTCCGCCCCCCTTTGTCATTCCGAGCACAGCGAGGAATCTTGCCGGTCCAGTATTCGCGGCGAGATTCCTCGCTGCGCTCGGAGTGACAGCGGGGCGATCGGAACGCCAGATCGTCACACATGCGCCCGGTGCACAGCGCTGTCATCCGGATTGGAATGCCTCGAATAAGAGCCCAGGGCACAGTCCTATCCCTGCCGAATCTCGATACGCGTGGGCTGCGGTCCGGCGCGCTTCGACAGAGTGATCGTCAACACGCCGTTCTTGAATTCGGCGTTAACGTCCTCCGCATCGGCGAACCCGGGCAGCCGCACTGTGCGTACAAACCGCCCGTACCGCCGCTCGACGTAATGGTGCTTGCCGACGTCCGTCTCAACGTTCCGCCGTTTTTCGCCGCTGATGGTCAGCGTGTTCCGCTTGACGCTGACATCGACGTCGCCCGGATCGATACCGGGCAGTTCCGCGTTGAGCGTCCATTGGTCGTGCGTCTCAACGAGATCGATCCGCGGGCCCCACCCCAGCCGCGCGGGTACCGATTCGAGCGGACTGACGCCCCAGTGGTCGCCGATGTAATGATCAACGAGGTTTTCGAATTCAGTTCGGAATTGGGTCAACGGGCCGCTCAGCGTCGGACCGTCATCGCAAACGTCGGGGTCCTGCTGTTCTGGCGGAAAACTCATCATCGTAACTCCATCGCGCGGTCAGCCGGTCCGGCGAGCTCAACTCGGAAAGTTCACTCGCCCTTGACGGTGATGCGCCGCGACCGGACTGACTCGGTCTTGGGCATCGTCACAGCCAGCACGCCGTCCTTGAGAACCGCTTCGACTTTTGCGGCGTCGACCTCAACCGGCAGGTCCACGAAGCGCGTGAATGATCCCGCCATGCGTTCCTGTTTGTGGAACGTGACGTTTTCGGTCGCCGGTTCGGCGCGGTGACCCTTGACGATCAACTCGTCGTCAGCCACCTGGACCTCGATGTCGGCCATGTTAACCCCGGGAATTTCGATTTCGGCGCGGAGGCATTCGCCATCCTCGATGAGGTTGACCGGCGGTTCGGATCGCAGGCGGAACGGCAAGTTCCGGTTGACGCCGCCGACGAAAGTGTCGAACAGGCGATCCATCTCGCGGCGGAGGTCGCCAAGGTGATTCAGCGGGTTCATTTCGTTTCGGGACATGACAGCGGACTCCTGTGAGGCGATCCCTCTCTAGAGCATATTCACCTATGTCGGCGGGCGTCCATCGATAAATCAAGCGAACTAAAAGTGCCCCTCCGCCGCCGCCTCGAGATCGCCGTCCTCCCCGGGAGTGGTCAGTAAATACTGGTGCTTGAACTGCTCGTTGGCTGCCCGGAAACGGATCGCGCGACGCTGGTCCAACGCCTGGAACGCCCCTCGCTGGACGATCACCGGCTCGATCGCGCGCAGGCGAGCGCTGGAGCGCTTCGACGCGTACTCGATATTGAGACGCCCCAGGTGGGCGTCGACTGCCGTCGCCAGCGCTGCCGGGGCCGGACCGGGTCCGATGTAAAGGCGATAGAACGGCGGGTCCGACCAGCGGGCAGCCAGCACGAAATCCTCCACCCGCCGACCGACCGACCTGGCTGCTTGATCGAATGCCAGTACGACTTGGCGCTCCGTGATTTTCTCGCCGGTGAGCGAGCTGACGTGTGCCCCCTTGTGCAGAAACTCAAACACCGGCGCCTCGTTCTCGTACCCGACGACCCGCACGCAATCACAGATGTCGTACCGATAAAAACCCGCCGTGGTGGTTAGCAGGACGTAGTACTCCTCGCCCGCGACGACCTCGTGGGCACGCAGTGTCAGGTGGCTGGCACTTCCGTATTCGCTCGCGGGGATGAACTCAAGGAACACGCTCGAGATCGCCGCGACACCCGCGGGAGTCGCGTCCCGGATCGGAATCGACATTCGCCCCTCGGTCGCGAGCAAACCGATGTCACGGACCGGCGTGTCTCCGAAATACTCGGGATAGTCCCGCAGGTACAGACCCATCGTCCCGCCCGTCCAGTTGGCCAGAAACGCCAGACGCCAATAGTGCTTCGGCAACAACCGCCCATGCTCCGACCGCAGCCGCTCCAATTGCTTCGCGGCAACCGGGGCGGCGCGCAGGCGCGGGGCGAGGGCGCGGCGCACTTCGTCCGGCACATCCACCTCGCGCGATAGTGTCCCATCATGCACGTCGCGGATGATTGACTCCGCCAGTCGCTCGCCCGTGCGGGCCAATTGCAGCACGGTGGCTGGACTGGCTGTCACGATCCAACCGACGTTCACCGGCATCGCCAGGCGCATGATCGTGTAGCGCCGCGCGTCCGTATCCGGGATGTAGGCTACGTCGAGGGGTGAGACGTAGTATTTGCGAACCAGCTTCTTTTGAGTGGCAGCCATCAGGCCGGTAATCGCTCCGCACGGCAGCCCGCCGGGTGCGGTTTCCTCGTCCATCGGAGATGTGACCTGCAGGATAGGTCGTCCGAAAGCGGTCGGATGATCCGTCAACGCCTTGGCTCCAAAGGCTTGCCAACCCGAACGATGTTGGTGGAGGAACCGGTCTGTGACCGGGACGTACTTGGGTGTGTCCACGGTTCCGCTGGTCATCGCGAACATGCGGACGCGCTGCCCGCCCCCGAACATCGCGCCGGTGTCGCCCGCCCGGACGCGCTCGATCCACGGTGCGAGATCGGCGTATGTCGTGATCGGCATCCGCCGGGCGTAGTCGTCGTAGCCGCGCATCGATCCGAACCCGTGCTGTTGTCCGTAGCCGCTACCGGCATTGCCGCGAAGAATCGACCGCAGCAATCGCTCCTGTACGCCCGCGGTGTCGCGCGTTTCGCGGGCGAACCGCGCGTACGTTCGATCGGCGTGTGCCCGCACCAAGCGAGCCAACAATCGATCCGTCAGTGTGACGCGGCGCATCCGCAAACTCGCTACAACTCAACCGTATCCCTCGGACGAGAATCCCGAATCCGTCCGGTCCAAGCAGTATTGTATGCCCGCGCGCAAGATCGTCACCCCTACTATGCGGCGAGACTCCTCGCCTTCTCATCACCCCGGAGGCGAAAGAGCGGAGCCGGGGATCTCTGAGTGGCGCCGATTGGTCTTCGCGACGAGGGCGAGCCCGCCTTCTCGTCCGACTTCCGCGCGATGCGTAAGGCACGCGCTGCCGGCGCTTGCCAAATCGGACGACTCCCGCCCCGTCCCCGTCCCACCCGTTCCCTCAATTCCTCGCTCGCACAGGGGCGCGCGCCAATTCTCAAAATACCGCAGATCACCCTCCACGTTATATAGGTGTGGAGACAAGCACCCAACGTATGCGCGGACCGAACAAGCCACACGCCGAATCCACGCCCCGCGCCCGCGCCAGCGCCAAACGAACCCAAACGCCACAATCTAGCCCACGAGCCTGGAATCCCCGATCTCCCCCCAATACGCCCCGGCTGGCCACCGCGCCAGTACCAAACGAACCCACCGAGCACCGTCCCTTCATCTCTGCCTTCCGCCGTACTTGCGGATATCTGTTCCCCGGCGCCCCTTGTCCGTCTTTCGCCTTCCTCACACCAATTCTCGGGGCGCACCCGTCCCCCCGCCGGGGAGGCCAATCGGCTTGACAGAGTTCGTCCCGATTCGGTACCGTTCCCATCCGACGCGGGTCGTGGTCCGCGCACCCGGGCACGATACTCCTCGGGAAAGTCCCGGGCCTTGCTGTCCTACAAGAAGTCGAGAATGAACATCACACCCAACCGTTCGGACCGTCGCCTCAAGCCGCGTCTCAAGCGCGGATCGATCTGCGCGCTGCTTCCGCTTCTCGGATTCACCGTCATCGCCGCCGGTCAGCCGGTCACCAGCGATGAGGCGATCGAGGAGCTACGGAAACGCTCTCCCAGCGGCGCGAATGATCAGAAAAACGTCGACGACTTCCTCGCCGCACAGATCACGACACTCGCCGGAGCAAACAACGCCGCGCAAGCGTCCAACGCTTTCCGCGACACTTTGAGACGCCTCCGGAGCGCCCCCGATTCAACGACCGGCTTCAAAGATTTCCTCGCCGACCAATTCTCATTGCTCGCGACTGCGGAACTGAACAAGAAACAGGAGACCCCGCCGGCAGTGGCTGAGGCGCTGGTCCGATCAGCCGTCGAGATGAACGACAAACGGACGGCCGCAGCGCTGTTCGCCGGGCTCACCTATCCGTCCGCGCCGATCCGGTATCTCGCGGCGCGTGGATTGACCGACATTCGAGACGCATTCGTCGCCAACCAACAGGCGGCCGCGATTGCACAACTGCGACAAGCCGGCATCGCGGAGACCAGTGGCGTCGTCGTCGAACGCATCTATCGCGCGATGGCGTTCTCGACGACTCCGGTACCGGCAGCGATCAGTGCGATCATCGACGTAATGAAGTCCCGGGTTGAAGCCTACCGGCAGGGCGGTTCCCTTCCCGATGAAGCCGAGTCGAAAGCGCTCACCTATCTCAGCGGGATTCAGATTCCCGCCCAGCTGCGAGCGGACCTGGTTCAGCAATTGGCTCCGTTGCTTCGGCTGGATGTCGAGCGTTTCGCGCGGGGCGGGATGAGCCTCGAAGACGAGGGCTCGCTCGCGCGCCGCCTGGACTACTGCGAAACGCTTCTGGAGAGTGTAACAGGCGGTAGCCCGGCGAACATCCGCGCGAAGATGCAAGATGGTGGCATTGGCGCCGCGACCGAGATGAAGCTCGAGTTGCTCAAGTGGATCGGAGCCAACCCGGGAGAGGACGGCGCACTGACCCGCAATCCCTGGAACGTCCCCCGCGGCGCCCCGTAAATCCACCTCGTTCGCACCTCTAGTCGGCTGCGCGGCGAAACACCACCACCTGGGCCTCGTACTCATCCAGCGCGATACAGAACCGGCGAAACTCGTCGTACCGATCCTGCGGCACGGCTGTCGCTTGGATAGTGAGCGTTCTCGCGACGGTCAGCCGATCGTCTTTTCGCTCAACGCGCGTCTCGTATGTCGCCCATGGCGTTTCCAGTTTGATCGGCTGCGGCGCCTGGACCAATCGGTACCCATTGGGAATGTGGAAGGTCTCCTCGAACCGCTGCCGCTGGCAGTAGCCCATCCAGACATCGTAATGACGCACATCGCGCGGCGCGAACTGGGTCGTCGCGCGGAACGGGCGTTTGAATCGAAGCGCCAACTCCGGACCGCTGGGCGCCGAGTAATTTGACGTCTCGAAGCGCAGCGTGATGACCACCGGCGCGTCGCGGTCCTCGATATCGGAGAACGAGAAATCGCGTAGCACCGCACCCGGCGCGAAACTGTTGAGCGTCTGGGTCAAACGGTCCGCGCGCTGCCCCGCCTGTTTGAACGGACGCCGCATCGCCGCCGCGATTTGCCCGGTGGACTCCCACGTCCCTTCGACATCCGCTCCTCCGTCCGGGCGCAATCGCACCTCCAGGGCGATCTCATTCGTCGTTCGATCCGGTGGTTCGAGCGGCGTTCGCATCAGCGTCATTCCACCGTCGTCGCCCCAGACCATCGCGACCACGTCCTGGTCCGCCCATGGCAGGGCGTTGATCCCGTGTTCCAACGCCGTTCCATCCACCCACAGATCCTCCGCCAATCCCGGACCGGTGGGGATATAGACGATGGCGTGGTTGCATTGGTTGGACGGTATTTCTTCGATCAACTTGCCGACGTCGCGTGTTCGGATCGTCGCGTACCGGCTTTTGATCCCGACCACGTCCAGCATGGTGATGAGGAGGGTGGCTTTGTCCTTGCAGTCTCCCCATTCGTTCTGCAGCACGTTGGCGGCTTTGTTGGGCTTGTAGCCAAAAATCCCGCCGCGGAGGATTTTGTACTGTATGTCCTGGGAGACGAATTTTGCGAGTGCCCGGACCTTATCCCGATTGTCCGGCATCCCGTCGGTCAATGCATGCACGCGCGCCTTGAGATCGTGGTCGGGCTCGAACTGCTCCTTGATGAGGGAATGCTCCCAACGGGCGATCGACTCCCAATCGGGGATGGTGCTCACGCGCACCTGTGCGAACAAGTCGATCGGCGGCGGGCGGTTGGGCTCTGACTGAAGGCGCGGGACGTCGCGGGCCTCCCAGATATGGACAGTCTCGCCCTCGAATTGCTCGGTCCGATACGTCTCCAACCCCCCCAGCGTCCACGTATTGACCGGTTTGGATTTGGGCGTGAGCAGCACGAACCGCGTCAGCAGCATCGGATCGTTCGACTGGAAGAAGAACATCTCGCTGTACTCGCGGCTCATCCAGTCATTGGCGGGCGCGTAACCGGTCACGATGTACTCGATCAGTGATCCGGGTTGCAATCGTGCGAAGTGGAGGGTCCCGCCGCTGACTGATGTGGCTTCAACCTCCTGACCGTCCGGCTGAATGACCACCGCCCTTTCGACTCGGCTCGTCGCGTTTGGAAGCGGCACGCGGGTCCACTGGTCGCGCCCAGCGTCATCCAAGATCTTGATGATCTGATGGATGCGCATGGTCGAACTTCCATCCTCGAACAGTTGGGTGACCAGCTCGTCCAGCAGCAAGACCGAGTCGCTCCGCGGATAGCGCAACCGCGTCACCTCGCGGGCCACCAACTCGCCTATCGTTTCCTCGCCCACCGCGTAGCGATCGAAGGCAGCGTTCTCAGCCGGCTTGAGGTGTTCGACGTATTCCCGAAGCCATTGATCGTCCGGCCGGTACTTAAGCGCCGTGCTGAACGCCGCGAGCGATTCCTCCTCGAGGTTGATGCGTTGCAGGATCACGCCCATTTGCTTGTGAATCGAAGAATCCGTCTCGCACACATCGAGCGCCTGCCTGCACTGTTCGATCGCCTCCTCGTGGCGCTTCAGGCTGGTCAACAATTCAGCCCGATCCAACCGCAACCGCCTGCTCAGTGGGCTCAGCCGGTGCATCACGTCATAGGCTACGAAGGCGTCGTCGTACTGACGCTCGGCCACCGCTTGTTCCATCAGCTTCCCTCGAGCGAATCGGTTGGTGAAGTTCATCGCCAAGATATGATCTATGAGCTCGCCCAGTTCATCGACGTACCCGCGACTCTCGCACATTCGAGCGTACGTCTCCGCGGCGCGCAGGTCGGTCGGCATTTCCTCGTAAAGACGCTTCGACTCCCGAAACGCGAGTTCCTCCCACCCGCGATCTCCGTAATGATCCAACCATTGGAATCTCAGTTCCCTGCAATTTGGCGCGATTTTCGCCAGCTCCTCCAACACCTCGCGCTCTTTGCGATACAAGCCGCGTCGGTTGTAGAAGCGTGCCAACATCAACCGCAGCCGTACGTTGCCCGGATCGACATCGAGGCCGCTCTTGATCTCGGCCAGCGCTTTTTCCGCCTTGTCGTCACGCGAATACGCCCGCCCAAGCAAGCGGTGGTAGTCCCCGCAACGACCGTTGAGTTTCGCCAACCGCTCGAATGTCCTGCTCGCCTCGGTGCGCAACTGGGCCGACTGCTGGGCGAGTCCGAGATAGTACAGCGCGTCCTCGTTCGTCGGGTCGACCCGCACGATGCGATCGAAGTGATCCAGCATCGTCGGTGCGTACACGAACGACTCGGCGGACTCGGTTTCGGGCGTCTTCTGAATCTCGCGCGAGAACGCGACATCGTCGAACGGATCGCCGTCGACGTCGGTCAGTCGCACTGCGAGCCGCCACGCGCCGGTCTCGATCCCTACTTTCACCAGCAGCTTGTTGTAACCGCGCTCAAGGCGAACCGGGATGGTCGTCTGATCGGGCACGAACAGCCGCTCCAACTCGCTCGCGTACACTTCGCGTTCGTTCCACCAGACCTTGACCGATTCGCTGACGCCAAGACGTAACGTCGCGTTCCGCGCTTCGGGCGAATGGACGAAGGTCAACGCATACCCCAGCACCTGCTCGCGGGGATACGAAACGGCTCCGAAGTCAACGTAGTTGCGAAACGACAGGTACTCCAGCGCGCGCCACGACACGGAATGCCCTCGCCCCGCATACTCCTTGGCGTAGTCGATTTCATCCTCGGGGCCGTACTCGGTGTGGAATCC
>JAJDDS010000584.1 GCA_029260195.1 Phycisphaerae bacterium | reverse complement strand
CCGCACCCGTCGTCCAGCAAAACAAAGCCACGAACTGTGCAACGGGAAAACCGCAACCGGGCTTCTGACCCGGCGGCTGGGGAAAGGATTCCTGCAACTCAGGCGTGTCCGGCATACTCACGCCCGAGCCGTCCACCATCCACACGCGCCGCCCCAGCCAGCCATTGTCCTTCGTGATCTGCCCCCGCAGGTGCGAGACTGAACGCTGCAGCATCCGACCGATGACCGGTTCAGGGAAGCGTTTTCGCGCTTGGCAGTAGGCCGCCGCATCCCCCGACGGCAAGGCCGACTCCCCGCCTGCAGCCAATTGTGTCAGCAAGGAAGAGACCGCCGCCCGTAGCGTTTTCTCCGCACTGAGCACCTGAATCAGGAATGTGGCCAGCGTCACAGACGGTGACCAGAACGACTGCCGCCACGCGTGTCCTTCTTCGCGGCACGCGGCCTCGACGATTGTCGCCGACAAGAACTCGCCAAGCGCTGGAATCCCCAGAATGTCAGTCTTGATTCGCCCCTTCCAATCGCGGATACTCGCCATCTTTGGCCTCCTGTTTTGGCGTTGTCATCAACACCAACATCATCACAGGAGGCCTCGCTTCGCGCAAGTGCCCATAAGTGTCACTCGTAAAAGAACTTATGAACGAACGCCCTTAGCTTCATGCCATTCGGGACATTCTACTGTTTTCGCGGCAATGTGGGCCGGCCTCTGGGCCTCTGGGGAGGTCCGGTTCTGCAATGGCGCGGAGACGTGTGCCTCGAGGAGCTGCCAAAGCCCTACCGGTGGCCCATGCGCTCAGGGCGAAGAGTGCGACGAAGCCTCTGATGTGTGCATCACGTCACTTAATTGCACACCGTAGTCGCTGCTGTTCGATGCGGCCGAGCCCGCCACAGGGTTAGGCGCCACTTTGGGGGGGGGCGGCCAGGAAGAGAGGGCGGGGTTGGGGCGCGGGGCGGCGAGTTCGGCGCGCTCGTCGACCCACTGGCGGAGGTCATGGGCTGCGACGGGGATATTCCCGAGTTTGGCGATCTCGATGGCGGCGGCTGCGTTCCCGAGGAGCGCGGCGTGCATCGGGGAGGCGCCGGTAGCCAGGGCAAGGGATGCCGCGGCTAACATGGCGTCGCCGCCTCCGAGGCAATCGAGAGGGCGATCATTGAAGCTGGGGAGGTGCTCGCTGTGGAGTCGACCGGACCATTCGGGGGCACTTGGGTCTTGGGTGGGGCGGTCGAAGACGACGAGTCCCTTCTTTTCGAGCGTGACGATGAGGTGTTTGGCGCGGGTGTGTGCGAGAAGGTCGTACGCGACAGAGGAAAGTCCGCGGTCGAAGTCGTTGAGGTTGGTGCGCAACTCGCGTTCGGTTGGGCAGAGCAGGTCGGCGTCGCGGAAGTTGAGGAGGTTGGCTCGTGGTCCGCTGACGTCGGCGGTGATGGTGCGGACGCGGGGTCGGAGAAACTCTGTGGCGTGTTGTAGGACGCCGGCGGAGATCATGCCGTACCCAAAGTCACAGAAGATGGCTGCGTCGGTGTGGTTAGCCTGGTGTTCGATGACGTCGGCGGCTTGTCGTTGTGCGACGGAGTCGAGGGGGACGTGCTCAGCGTTTTCAACCTTGAGGAGTTTGTTTTCGCCGACGAGGTAGCGGACCTTTTCGATGAGTTCGTGTCGGCAGGTGAGGAGGTGACAGTCGATGCCGTCTTCGCGGAGTGCATCCTCGACGTCCTGGGAGGGGGCGTCGTCGGCGACGGCGGTGAGGAGGAACGGTCGGGCGCCCATGGCTGCGACGTGTCGGGCGATGATCGCGGCGCCACCGAGGTATCGTTTTCGATCAAGCTGCGTGAGGGACATGATCGGGGCTTCGCTCGCGACGTTGATGGCGTCGCAGAAGACGTAGCGGTCGATGACGGTGTCGCCGACGATGAGAACACGTTGATCGGCGAATCGCCGGATAGTTTCACCAAGTGACACTTTTGAGATGGCGTTTCGTTCGGCGATGACGGCGAGTCGTTGCCGTTCGATGGCGTCGTGACCGGGCAGCGCGTTGATGAGGCTCGTGGAGCTGAAGACAACTTCACCGCTGGAGAAGATGACCCTGCCGCCGTGACTCTCAACGACCCGTCGTTCGCGAATGAAACGGGGGTCCTGGGACTGTTCGTATTCGCGTCCCTTGATGTAAATGTCGGGCTTGACGTCTTCGAGGATTCGCTCCGCCGTGGGGTGCGGGTCGACGTGTACGAGGTCGACGCATTCGAGCGCGGCGAGCGTTTCGGCGCGAAGTTCCTGTGGGATGTAGGGTCGCTGGTCTCCCTTGTTGACGTTGGCGTCTCCCGTGAGGGTGACGATGAGAAGATCGCCCTGCCTGCGGGCGAATTCGAGGTAGCGGATGTGTCCGGGATGTACGATGTCGAAGCAGCCATGACACTGCACGACGGTCTCTCGATCCCGCCGGGCGCGTTCGGCGCGTTCGATCAACTCATGTCGGTCGACAACTTTTCTTCGCAGTCTCACGGGTTCGGGCATCCGCCAGAGCGCGCATCGTGCGCGCGGGTCGCAATGGCGGAGTTATCGGCAGGGGTGCGGTTCTGGCTGCATGGAAACGGGTGAAGGGGTCCGGGCGTTGCATTTCGGGGGATTGGACCTACCATTCGCGCCTGGCGGGAAGCCTCTCGCGAATCTCGGCGCGGTGTCGGTCGGCGATCGAGGCGAGCGTCGGTCTGCATTGCCATCCAAGGCGTTGGCTGCGCTGCATCACGACCAGTCCCTGGCAATGCATAATGGTTGACGCGCGCCGCGAGTGCGGTGGTGCGTTTTGGATTGAAGATGCTTCCGACCCTGCAATGGTACATTCTCCGGGAGATGGGCAAGACGTTTCTGCTCGGCGCCATCGGCCTTACCGTGGTGCTGGGGCTGGGCGGGGGCGTGATGAACCTGATCGACCTCGAGCAGGTGACGCCGTCGCAACTCGTCCGGTTGATGGCGATCGTGCTGCCGGTGGCGGGATCCCTGACGCTTCCGGTGGCGGCGTTGTACAGCGCAACCGCCACGTACGGGCGATTGAGCGCGGACAACGAATTCGTGGCGTGTCGCAGCAGCGGGATCAATATTCACCGGTTGTTTCTGGGGCCGTTCGCGCTGAGTTGCCTGGTCTCAGGATGCACGTTTTATTTTTCGAGTTTCCTGGTTCCGGGCTTGGTGCGGGATTTGAACAATCTGGCGCGGGTTGATCCGCGCGAGTTCGTGGTGCAGCGTTTGGATTCGCCGAATCGCCTGGGGTTTCCGGGGATGCCGGTTCGCATCTACGCGGACCGATCGGCTGCGTTGAGCGAAGAGTCGAACGCGATCATGCTGGGGGGCGTGGCTTTCTTGAAGGTGGGTAAACGGGGCGAGGCGGAGGTCGGGAAAACGGGTGAGGGAAGTAAGCGCGCAGCAGAAAAGCGAGAATCGGAGCGCGAAGCCACGAGCAGTCCGGGCGGATCTCCGCCGGGGGAAGAAGCAAGCGACCGCGCCCTGGATTTTCTGCAGTACGGGACGGCGAAGAAGATCATCATTCGGTTCTCAGCCACGGAGGAGGGTGAGACAGCCATCGCCGGAGAGTTCGTCAACGCGACGTTGTTCGACGTGGAAGGTGGGACGTGGGGGCAGGCGCAGGCCCAGAGATTCGGACCGACGGCGCTGCCGAAGCCAATCCGTCACAAAGTGAAGTGGCTGGATCTTGGAGAATTGATCCGCTACCGGAGTCACCCGGAAGATTGGCCCAAGGTGAAGGACGCGTTGGCATCGCATCGGTCGGAATTGGTTGTCGACCGGTGTGTGGAGGCGTTGTGGTCGACGTTTGAGTCGACATCGCGGGTGTCGCTCTCTGATGGGCGAGCGTCGGTGACCTTGATCGCAGCGGGCGCGACGCGGAATGCGTCGGGGGATGCGATCTCATTTGTGGACGTGCGTGTGACTGAGTCTCGGGAG
>JAJDDS010000583.1 GCA_029260195.1 Phycisphaerae bacterium | reverse complement strand
TTGCTGGTGTCCGAGGTAGCCCTCGGCGGGGAAGTTGTCGTCACTGACATAGACGCGAATGACCTGCGGGACGGCGAGGTCATAGAGCGGCATGGTCAATTCATGGTAGTAGAGTTCCGCGTAGTAGGTCGGGTAGACGCCGGTCGGGATCTCCTGCACGGGAACGGTGGCCGCTGAGGTGAGGTCGAGCACTTCGGCGGCTGCGAGTGTTCCGGTGTCGGCGATGACATCGAAGATATCGCCGCTCTCGTCCACGAACGCCAGTCGTTTGAACGCGATCTGATAGGCGGACGGCGTCCAGTAGCGGACGATCCCGCCGTCACCGTCGCAGTCCTGCTCGCCGAGGTAGTTGGGGGAGTCGCTGGCGGGTGCCGGGACGGGGCACGCGATTTTGGCTGTCACGGGTACGGGGTCAGACGTCGCCTGCTCCTCGAAAACGGCCTTCAGCCTCACGGTGACGGATCCCTGATGTTGCGGATTGTCATTGATCGTGTCCCGTCCGTCGTCGCCGTCGTCGAGGACGGGGTCCTGACCTCCGTCGTCATCGGTCGCGGTATCAGGGGCGTCGGCGTCGTCGGTATCCGTTTCCTGGTCGTCGCCATCGGCCGTGCCTGTGTCCTGGTCGTCATCGTCGACGGACAGCGTGCCCTGGGCGTCGTCGTCCGCCGTGTTCGTTCCTCCGGGGATGCTGGTCTCGGCGCAGCCCGCGCCCACGCCCGCCAGCAGAAGTCCCCAGCAGAACATCGCGACGATTCCAAGATTGGTTCCAGTGTTTCTCATGGCCTGTTCCTTGTGCGGACGATCCGGCGCGCGCCGGGGACGCGGTGCCCCCCAGGTTTTCGGTACCACTCCCAAGCGATACCCCGTCCCTTCCGTATCGGACGTGGGACAGACGGACTGAAGGAGATGTTGCGGGTATGCTGCCCGGCGCTGGTGGATCCGGTGCGCAGCGTCGTCCGTTTCGGTTAGCGACCGGTGTGGGCGTCTTCGATCGTGGGGTAGATCGTCATCAGGTTGCCGAGTTTTGTGGCAGTGAGGACGTTCTGAATGGCTTCGGACGGGCCGACCAGCGCCACCCGGCCGCCGTTCTTCTGCACACGCAGGTAGGCGACGACGATGGCGCCCAGTCCGAGCGAGCAGATGAATTCGAGCCCGGTCAGATCGATGATGAGCAATGGGGGTCGGGATTGGCAGGCGTCTTCGAGCGTCTTGTGCAACTGGTCGCAGAGATCCATGGACGCGCTGCCGACGAGCGATACGACGACGCCTCGTTCGGACGGGGAGATGCTTGTAGTGAGGCTGTCTTTGGGTGACATAGGCGCTGCCCTCATTTTCTGTTGCGTTTCACCAGATAGACCTCGCGACCGTTGTTGCGATACTGGACATCATCCATGTACGCGTTCATGAGCATAATCCCGCGGCCGTTCGGGAGGGATAATCGGTCGGCGGTGGTCGGATCTGGGACGCTCTCGGGCTCGAATCCGACGCCTTCATCGCGGACGATAATGACGGCGCGCTCAGCGTTGACGGCGAAGCGGACGGTGATGTCCTTGGATGCGTCGCCGGCGTTGCCATGCTTGACGGCGTTCGTCATGGCCTCTTCGAGCGCGAGTTTGATCGCGAAAATCGCCTCTTCGCAGAACCCGTGAGCGCGGACGTGCTTGAGGATTTCGCCTTCAGGCAGTTTCGCCTCACGAAACGTGCTCTTGACCTGAATCGTGTGAAACGTGCGCTCGACGTTCGGATCTGGTTCTGGCGTCACCATGCCGTCATTGCGCCGGTCGGGTCAACCTTGCCGGCTCCACTTTTCCCGCTCCGGACATCCATCCCGTGCCGCAGCCGGGGCGACGCTAAAACGCCCCCATCGCCTGCGAGGCCGACTCGTGAATCTGGAACAACTTGTTCAAGCGCGTGATCTTGAAGACTTCGTAGATCTGCGGGTTGATGTTGGAGAGCTTAAGCTGCCCCTTCTGCTCTTTGACGCGTTTGTCGAGGGTGATCAGCATGCCAAGGGCGGCGGACGACAAGTGCTCCACGTTCTGGAAATTCAGCAGGATGCGTACGGCTCGTTCGGCGTCCGCAACCTCCTTCAGTTGGTCTCCGAGCTCATTGATGGACAGCTCGTCGAGGATCTTGCGATCGTTGAACTCGATCACGTTCACCCCGTTGGTCTTTGCTACGGTTATGTGGTCGGCACCAGCCATCTGCTCACTCCTTTGGTCGAATCAACCCTACCGCTGTAACGATAGCACGGTTCTGCCCGCCGGTCGACCTCCGCGGTGGTCGAGCCGACGCGGTCGCGGGAGCTACGATCCGGGCGCGCCCCATCGTTCCCGAATCACAACGAATGCCTCAGCCGCTGTCATTCCCACGACGCTGCCCCGCCAGGTGGCGAGCGCGGTGACGGCGTCGATCGAGCGTGCGTCCGGGGCGGGACGAACCTGCGAGGTGTATTCTCGCATGGCCCCCAGCTTGGCGTCCATGTGACGGGTCACGTCAACGTACAGATGGGGATCGAACGCCGATTCCAGTCCCGCGGCGGACCAGTGAGTTTCCGAAACGGTCTCGTAGCAGCAGATTCGCTGCACGAAGGATCGATCCGCGACCGGTCTCAATGCGACCAGCGAGGCGTCGAATACCTGCCGGTGATCCTCGTGACGGTCGCTCGGGAACGGCAGGAAGACCATCTCCGGCTCGACGTCGGTCACGAGACGGTCGAACTCGGCGTTGAGCTCGTGTTCGGGCAGAGCGTGCAGGCGGGTGACGGGCAGGTCGAGGAACCGGAGTTCCTTAACCCCCAGCGCATCCGCCGCCGAGGTCGCTTCACCTCGCACTTGGGCGACCTGCTCTTCGGGAAACAGAGGGGACCACCCTTTGGTCGCGATCGCGACCATCACCGCATGCCCCTCGCTCGACAGACGGTGGATCGTTGCCCCCATGCCGAGCACTTCGTCGTCAGGGTGCGGTGCGATGACCAATACGCGCATTCTCGTTGTCTCCAAGCCCACCGGTCGCGGTTGCGGCATCCTATGCCAATCGCGATCCCTGCTCCAGCTTCTCTGCCACTTTCCCCCCTGGTTCCCATTCGATTTCGGTCAGCCGGAATCCCCCGTCGCGCGTTGCCACGATCGGGTGTCCTTCCGGATCGATCTGAACCACGACACCGGGGTCGGAGTCTGTGCCAACTCCGGATGCACCGGTGGGCGATCCCCGCCAGACAGTCAGCTTCCGACCCTCGATATACGTGAACGCACCGGGATATGGGCGACTGGCTGCCCGCACGAGTCGATAGGTTTCATCGGCCGTCTTCGTCCAATCGATCAGTCCGTCCGCCGGCGTCCTCTTGGCGTAGTACGTCGCGTTGGAATGATCCTGCCGGTGGCGCGGGAGTTCCCCGGATTGGATGCGCGGGGCTAGCTCAATGATCGCGCCGGCAAGCACCTCATTGGTGCGTTGGATCAGGGTGTCCGAATAGTCATCGGCCAGGACGGGCACCTCGCGCTGCACGATGATGTCGCCGGCGTCCGGTTCGTCGGTTAGGTAGAACAGATTGGCTGCGGCGCGAGCGCCGAGGAGTATCGTCCACGCGACCGGCGCCCGGCCTCGCCCCTCGGGCAACATCGTCGGGTGAAACCCCACTCCGCCGTGGCGGGCGAGCGCGATCAATACGTCCGGCACCAGCTGCGACAGCCCGATGACGAACAGTAGGTCCGGCGGGTGGCGTCGCAGCGTCGCCTCGACGGCTGATTCGGTGATCTTGACGAACGGTCGAAACGGAATCGCGGCGTCTCCAGCTAGATCGCGGAGCGATCGATAATCGGATATCGCGTCAGCACGCGATTCGTCCACGCCGAGCACGCACGTGATCTCGACCCGACCGCGGATGAGCGCGTCCAGCGTGTACCAGCTCGAACTCACGCTCCCAATCATTGCGACATTCATGTAGGCGTGCCTCCGGCGCGCTCCGCGCGCTCGGACGCCGCTCGTCCGTAGCGGCTTTCGGCGAACGGTCGAGCGTACCGCTCTTCACCGGCGAAGACGACCAAGATCGTCTTCAGCGCGATCCCGAGGTCCATCAGAAACCCGTGATGCCGAACGTAGTGTACATCGTAGTTGATCCGCTCGTCCCAGGAGATGGACGCGTTGCCGTTCACCTGCGCGAGCCCGGTCAACCCCGGGCGCGCTAGCAGGCGGCGGCGCTTGAAATCGTCATACTCGCGGGTCTGCTCGGGCAAGGTCGGTCTCGGTCCCACGAGCGCCATGTCCCCGTTGAGTACGTTCAGGATTTGCGGGACTTCGTCGATTTTGAATCTCCGCAGGAATCGTCCGACGCGGGTCACGCCGGGATGGTCGAGCGGGACGATTTCGTTGGGGTCGGGGCTTCGTCCGGCGGTCATCGTGCGCAGTTTGTACGGTTGGAACTCGCGGCTGTTTCGCCCGGTGCGCACCTGCATGAAAAACGCCGGGCCGGGGCTTGTGATTTTCATGGCGACGATCCCGGCGAGCATCACGGGGCCGGCAACGAACATGCCGAGCAGGCTCAGCGTCAGGTCGACGGCGCGTTTGATCCCGCGGGACCACCAGGTGTGCGACACGTTGTCACTCGCTCGCCGCAAGGAACCGTTCTCCATCCAATCGCGTACCCGAAGATAATGACGTCAAGTCGGTTCGCGAACAACCGTTGATTCCCTTCGATGGACGTTTCGCACGGCGTGCCAGGGGAGACCGCGCGTGGACGCCCTTATAAACACGCGGATTGTCAGCGCCGGTGGATTGTAGTACACTCGCCGTCGGCGAGGCGCGGCGCAAGGTGCGGTCGTTACGAGACTTGCGAATCAGGTAATCGACCGGAACGTGTTCGGCCGGTCGGGTTCGCGCGGATCGGTACCGTCCCGCGTGCGCCCTTGGACCAAGGAGCCCTTCCACATGGAACTACCCAAGCGCCCCAAAGGTGACGAGTTCACGAGCGTCGGCGAGTATCCCGCCCTGCGGCGCAGGCTGCGCGACGTCGCATCACGCCTCGACATACCCACCGTGGTGTCCTACGCATTCGACAAGCGGACCCGCATTCTGCCGTATATTTTCACGAGCCACCGGATGGCGCCTTCGGGCGCGCGCGCGGTTGCTGCGGCGTTGCACGACTCGGGATTGACGAACGTCCGGATCGTACTGCAGCAGTGGACTCCTAACTTCCGTCCCAGTCGGGCGAAACTCGACGGCAAACCGATCGAAATGTTCCTGGTGTCCAGCATGCAAATCCACGCTGAGTGTGCGTATGGTCT
The DNA here is from genome assembly GCA_029260195.1 of Phycisphaerae bacterium. GTDB lineage: Bacteria > Planctomycetota > Phycisphaerae > UBA1845 > UBA1845 > OFTM321. The sequence goes on along the minus strand of JAJDDS010000583.1, from coordinate 14,462 downwards.
CGTGGCGGACGCGTGCTCGATCGACCCCGACCGGCGTCCGCTGATCCTCGCGGGGGGGCCGAAAGCGATCTATGAGCCGTGGGACCTTTTCGGGATCGGCGGAGATCCGAACGTTAGCGCGGACGTCGTCGTCACCGGCGAGGAGTTCGTCCTGATGCAGCTCGTCGAGGTTCTTCTCGAATACCGAGCCCAGGACGGGACCATGCTCGAAGCCTTCCGCCGCGCGCGCAGCGATGGCACGCTGAACGGAATCCCAGGACTCATCTTTCGCGAAAACGACGCTCCACACAGCCGCCTGGTCAACACCGGCATCCAGCGAATGGTCCGGGATCTCGATGAAATGCCGCACCCGGTCATCGGCTACAAACTACTTGAGCGACCGCACTGGGGTCGCACTCTGAAACTCAATCCGCTCGCCGAGAACAAAGTGCGCTACCATTCGTTCATCTCTTCGCTCACAATGACGCATGGCTGCAAGTTCAACTGTGATTACTGCCCCATCCCGGCGTACAACCAGCGCACATATCGCCACAAGAGCGGCGATCGTCTGGTGGACGAGATGCGCCGCCTCCGCGAGGAGCTGGGGCTGGGGTTGTTCTTCGGCACTGACGACAACTTCTTCAACGATCGTGACTCCGTCGCAGAGATGTTCCAGAAGATGTCACGCGCCAAGATCAACGGTAGACCCTTCCACAAATCGGTCCGCTGGGGTACCGAAGCCACCGAATTCGACACCTGGAAGAACCGGGACCTGCTCCCCGCCGGCAGAAAGTCGGGGCTGCGCGCCCTCTGGTTCGGCATCGAGGATCTGACGGCCACACTCATCAAGAAGGGACAGTCGGTCAACAAGACGGCTGAACTGTTCGATATGCTCAACACTGTCGGCATCTGCCCCATGCCGATGATGATGCATCACGATGGCCAGCCGCTCTATTCCCGCGAAGGCATGTACGGATTGCTGAACCAGGTGAAATTCCTGCGGCAGTCTGGCGCGCAAAGTCTGCAGGTTACCGTGTTGACCCCGGCGGTCGGGACGCGGTCTTACGAGGATACGTTCAACAAGGGGTGGGTCTTCGACTCCGTCGGCGGCAAGCCGGTTCTGCAACATCAGTTCGACGGGAACCACGCCGTCGCCTCCGAATCGAAGAAGCCGTGGCGCACGCAACTCAATGTGCTCGCGGCGTATGCCTACTATTACAACCCGTTGAATTTCGTGCGCAATCTCATTCGCCCGAAGAACAGGTTGGCGATGGCCGGCGCCTACGATCAACTTCGCGGCATGATCGGTCTCGTGAAGACGGCTGCGACTTCTTCGGTCTGGGCGTTGCGGCTCGCCCGGGGACCGATCGTTCGCAAGCTCGCCCCGCCTGGTCCGGTCGAGCCGATGCTCGATCTTTCGCAGCCCGACGCCCAGGAACCCGTGGCGCCGTCGCCATTGGCGGCGACTCCGCAACGCCGCGAGTTCATTCAGGTCGGCACCGTCCCGCGCAATGCTGACACCGTCACCGCGTGACGCCATGGAATCCGCAGCCTCGCTCGCCGAAAGAATTAACGGGATCGTCATCGGAGACGCGGACAAGTGCGTCAGCGGGGTGGCCACGCTTGAAGACGCCGGTCCGGGGGACCTCTCTTGGCTTGGGGCGATCTCGCCGGAGTTGCTGGAACGGGTGGCTGCGTCTGACGCCGGGGTAGTTCTGGTCCCCGCCGACTGCGACGCGATCGAGAACAAGACGCTCATCAAGGTGGCCGACCCCGACTTGGCGCTCTGCGACCTGCTCACCGCGCTGGCCCCGCCGGTGAACTGTGTTCCCGCCGGTGTACACCCGACGGCCACCGTCGCCCTGGAGGCGATGATCGACGGTGCCGCCATCGGCGCGAACGTGTTCGTCGGCGCCGGGGCTGTCGTTGGACCGGGGACGCAACTCCACCCCGGCGTCTACGTGGGTCCCGCAACGACCATCGGGCGTGATTGCGTGGTGTGGCCTAACGCGGTGGTGCGCGAGCGGGTTACGATCGGCGATCGCGTCATCATTCACCCGGGGGCTACCCTCGGCGCCGATGGGTATGGTTATCTGCAGCGTGGCGGCAAGCACGTGAAGATTCCGCAGATTGGAACGGTGGTCATCGAGGACGACGTCGAGATCGGGGCTGGGACAGCCATCGATCGTGCTCGCAGCGGGGTCACGCGCATCGGGCGTGGGACCAAGATCGACAACCTCACCCAGATTGGGCACAACGTTACCGTAGGTGAACACTGCATCATCATCGCACAGTGCGCGATTGCGGGTTCAGTGACGATTGGCAACTATGTCGTGATGGGCGGACAGTCCGGTATAGCGGATCATCGGACAGTCGGCGACGGCGCTCAGATCGCGGCCAAGTCGACCGCGATGGGCAACGTCCCCCCCGGCCAAGTGGTCCGCGGCAACCCAGCCGTCCCGCACAGTCAGTTCCTCCGCCAGGAAGCCACCGTCCGCAAGCTCCCCAAATGGATCGACCACCTCCGCGACCTCACCGCCCGCGTTGAGAGACTCGAAGGTACTCCCAGCGAATCCCCCGAAAACCCAACCGCCTGACGCTCCTCTTGCTGCGGCGACCGATCCTCCGGCCATCCGATCCGGCATCGGAACGGTCCCGCGCCTTCGTGCGCAGCGACGCACCTCGGCGCTGCCGTCAGACATCCAACTCCCTCCCCTCCCGATAATCCTCTCAGATGCGATCCCCCCCATGCGGGACGCTGGGCGACACGATGTGCTGACACGCAATCCGAGCGTCGTCACCCTCCATGTCCCTTGCGATAATCACCAACCTCCACCCGTGCGCTGGCGTCCTGAACACCTGTCTGGTACCCTCCACGGTACGTCAAGGATGACCGTTTCGCCCTCTGTGGTGGAGAGACACGCCATGATCAACCGGTTTCGCGTCCAAAACTACAAAGCCCTGCGAGACGTCGAGCTGAACCTCACCCCCATGCACGTCCTCATCGGACCCAACGACACTGGAAAAACCAGCATCCTCGAAGCCATCGCCGCTATTTGTCGAAGCGTGGAGGGTCCTCTGTCGGGAGTGTTTCCCGACGGCTGGAGCGGAAGAGAGTTGATGTGGCGGCGATGCGCGCCGCATGATAGCGTGGGTTTGTTTGTGGACATTGTGCCAGAGGGAATCTCATACTCAGTCACCTTTGTGTTTCATGAGGCGGGGCGACAGGTCAAAATCTACGGTGAGTCGCTTGAACGTGAATCAGCCACGGGAATGATCACATCATTCCTGTCTAACTCAAGTGATTCAGAAACCTGGCCCTTCAGAACCGCCGTCCTCCATGAATTCGGGCTCGATGCAGGCGAACCCGCGCAGTGTAACGAACTGTTTCAACAGCTGTCCGGTGTTCGCTTTCATCGCTGGGTGCCCGATCTGCTCGCGCTTCCGGTGGGAGAATACAGCCGTTCTCGGTTTGGACTCGAACCGTCGGGGTTTGGCTTGGCGCTCTGCTTGGACGACATTCTAGGCGACGACCGCGACAGGTTCGAGAAGCTCGAATCGTGCTTTCGTGCCATATTCCCAGAGATCAAACAAATCAAGTTCCGTCCGGAGCCAGCCTTCAAGGTTAGAGCGAAGAGCCCGTTTTGGACGCCGATGCTCGATCCGGCAGATGGCAAGGGGCTTCACTTCAAGCTCGCAGGCGGCGGGACGGTTCCTGCGGCCCAGATGTCCGACGGCGTACTCTTGGTGCTCGCTTATCTTGCGATCCTCAAGTCGCCGGAACCGCCGCGATTACTACTGATCGAAGAGCCCGAGAACGGCGTGCATCCGAAGCGACTCGAAGAGGTCCTGATGATCCTTCGCGATCTCGTGGCTGAACAGGACCGCACGCAGGTCATCATGACGACGCATTCACCCTACGTCCTCGACCACTTCAAGCCCGAAGAGGTGACGCTATGCACGAAGGGCGACGACGGCGCCGTCAACGTGCGCAGACTCTCCGAGAGCAAGACCGTCCGCGAGCAGATCAAGACGTTCACCCTCGGAGAAATCTGGACGGCGGAAGGAGATGACGCACTCGCACAACCAATCGACGCCGACGAGGAAGTCGCGTCGTGAGGGTTCCGCTCGTTTCTGAGGGCAAGCACGAACGCGGCCGATGCGGCCAGCGCGGCGCGCTCGAAATCCTCGCGCGGCGATTGACTGGCGCCGACGCGCAATTCGACCACGATCGTCTCGCCCGCAGAGACATCCACGCTCATCATGGCAAGAGCGGCGGCGGCTACACCAAGAAAGCCATCCGATGGATGCGCCAAGCCGAGAAGGACGGCTACGATGCCGTCGCCCTCCTCGTCGACGAAGACGGAAAGCCCGAACGCATCAGGGAAATCGACGACGCTCAGGATTCAGAGATTGCGTCCATCCCTCGCGCGTTGGGGGTAGCCATCCGCACGTTTGACGCCTGGATGCTCGCCGACGATACCGCCGTCTCGTCGGTTCTCGAAACGCACGTCGGTCGGCAGAAGGACATCGAGACACTTTCCGATCCAAAACAGGTCGCTCGCCATCTGCTTGCCGAATCGGGGAAGAGCATCTCCCAAACCGAGATGTACGCCGACGTCGCAGATCGTGCCAATCTCGCAACGATCGAAGAGCGCTGCCCGAACGGATTCGCCCCTTTCTCCCGGCAACTGTGCTCGATGCGACTGGAGTGACCCGCTCACGTGGTCCAGCGAAGGGCGGCCTCCACTAACCTCCCCCGTGCACCGGTCCCTCTCCTGACTCCTGAACCTCTGAATCGGAAGGTTCCACGACGTCCGCGCTTCGGGCTGCGTCTGCCAGGCGGGCGAAGGCTGCTTCGGGATCATCCTCCGGTGACGTCGCGTCATCCTCGACGGACGCGGGTGTCTCATCGGCGGTCTCCGATTTGGCGTCTGGGGATTTCGTTCGCTTTTCCGGCGGGGCGAGATCGTCGACCTTGGGCAGTTCCTCCAGCGACGCGAGACCGAACACCTCGAGGAACTTCTTCGTCGTTCCATACAGCAGTGGCCGACCAAGTTCCTCAGCCCGGCCGACGATCTTGACCAGGTTCATCTCGCGCAGGCGATTGAGCATCTCGCCGGCGCCGACCCCGCGAATCTCCTCGATCCGAGCCCGCAGGACCGGCTGCCTGTAGGCGACGACGGCGAGCGTTTCGAGGGCGGCCTGTGACAGCTTAGTCTCGCTGCGCACCTTCAGCAGCTTGCGAAGCCAGACGTTGTACTCCGGGAGCGTCAGAATCTGATACCCCCTGGCGATCTCCTCGATCCGGAAGGCCGCCCCGGTCTCCTCGTATCGCGTGTTCAGTATGGCGATGCACTCTTTGACGCGTCCGGCGGTTACGTCGCCGATCACCCCGGCGATCTTGGCTGCCCCGACGGGGGAGTCACTGGCGAGGAGGATGGCTTCGACGATGGACTCGGTCGCGACGGTCCCTTCGGATCCCTCGGCGTCACCGTCCGGCGCGACGTCTTCCTCCGTCGTTTCATCCGACGCGAGACCGTCGGAATCGTCGATAGCCGACTCTTCGACGTCTGCCTCATCGCCGTCCGTCGGCGTGTCGTCCACCATGCTTTCGTTCGTCTCGATTGCTTCCGTATCGCTCATGATGGCGTGATCTTACAAGCGTCGTGTTCGCTTGGCGACTCACCTTTTTTTCGCGGCGTCCGCCGTCCCTTCGTCCCCAACCACTGCCACATCCCGCAGTCGCAGCACCCACCGGCGATAGTAGGCTAATCCAAGGCAGGTCAACGGGATCGCCAGCACGAGCCCCAAGAACCCCAATACCTTGCCCCAGACGAACACACCCAGAAGGATGACCGCGGGCCGCAACCCGGTGGCTTTCCCCATGATCCGCGGCGTTAGGATCGCGTCTTGGATCGTTTGCACGACGATGAACACGGCAGCCGTCAGCAGGAGCGATGCGGCAATGCTCGAATTGTGCTCGACCGCGCGCAGAACAGCCAGCATCGTCGCAGGGATCAAGCCGAGCATTTGGAGATACGGGACCATATTCAACACGCCTACGAACAACCCCAGCGCGATCCCCATGCGCAGTCCGATCAGAGAGAACCCGATCGCGCAGAGCATGCCCACGCACGCTGCCACCACGAACTGCCCACGGAAGTACCGGCTCATCGCCACGCGGAATTCCTCCAGAAAGCGCACCACCGGCTGGCGATAGGACGGAGGGAGTTGGTCCTTCCATGCGGATTCCACAATTCGAAAGTCGTTGAGCAGAAACACGACGTACAGAAGCACAACGAGGAGTCCCGTGAGGCCGAGCAGGAAGTTGACGGCTCCGGTCACGACACCCCACACCCCCGGCGCGAGATCCCTCGCAAGCCCCATCATTCGCTCCTCGATGTCGAGTTCGCCGGACTGAATCAACTCGCGGATTTTCTCGAGCACCCAACGCACGCGGCTGTCGGTTTGGGCTGCGATAAGCGCGTCGAACCGCTGCCCCAACGAGAGCGTTTCGCCGCCGACCTCGTCAGTGCCACCAGGCGACACTGACGGGGCGGCATCAGCCTTCAACTCGGTCAGCGTGCTTTGGAACTCGCTCAACTGCGCCCCGATTACCGGGACGGAGAGGACGACGATCAGCAGGATCACCCCCAATCCGCCGAACACGGTCACGAGCACGGCGGCTGCCCGATTCTTCAATCGCCGCTCGACAAGACTGACGACTGGGTGCAACAGGTAGGCGATGAGAAGCGCCACCGTGAACGGGATGAGGACGTCCGACAGGTACCGCAACAGCCAGATCACCGCGACGAGCGTCCCGACCGAAATCACTAGCCGGACGACGCGGTCGAGGTCGTACCGCTCTTCTCTAGATTTCCTCGCCTTTGCCATTGCGTCGCCATTTGAATCGTTCCACCCCCGAACCGCAACGAGAGCGCGCCGTCGAGCACCACCGTCCTGCGTAGCTCATGAGGGCGCGCGGCGACAGACTCAGAGTGCATGATCGGCCTGGAGACAAAAGGTACCGGGCACCGCCGATCCACCACGCCGGCGGATCGGGTGACGCGAAGCGTTGATGGCGCCCTGTGAAATCTAGTCGCATGATCGCGGTAGTTGCATGAAAACAATGATGTTGTGCGATGGATTCTCCATCGCGATCAGGGCGTCACCGTCTCGGTCTTGCGGCGACGGGCTGCCGCCGTTACCCTGAGCGGTTCGGAATAGGCGAGCTCGGTTTTGCCGAGAAACACTTGGAGGGTTCACCAGTGAAGCGTCAACCAAGGAGCGCGTGGATTGCGTCGGCGTCCGCCGTCGCAGTGCTCAGCCTTGTTGCATCCCCAGCGGTTTCTGATCTTGTCCTGCCGAGCTACACCGATTCGGCTGCCTTTGCGGCAGCGAACCCCGGTCTGGCCAGCGCGGGTTTCGAGAGTATCGCGATCCCCGGTGGAATCAGTTCGCCGGGTGAGTCGAACTTGATCGACGGGGGGGCGACGTTCGTGGGCGAGACTTTCGTGGTGGATGCCGCCTATGCCGGGGGCCTCCCGGGTTTGCCGTTCGCGACCGGTCCGTACAACAACGCTGGCTCGCAGTATCTCGTCACGGACGCGCCGTTCGGTACCTTCGAGGTTGATTTGGGCGGTCCGCAGACGGCGTTCGGGCTCGACGTCGGCGCGCTGTTTCTGGGATCCAGTGATTTGAGAATCGAGATCGCGTTTGACAACGGCGATTTCTACGAGTTCGATCCCGAAAGTTCGTTTCAGTTCTTGGGGTTCACGTTCGCGAGTCCCGTGTCCGGTCTCGATATTGTATTCAGCGGTATGGGAGCGGCGGAAGCAGAGAATCTCATCGGTATTGACAACGTCTCATTCGGCGCCGCCGGTGCTGTCATCCCCGCCCCCGGAGCCGCCCTTCTGGGGATGATTGGGTTCGCGACGCTCGGTCTCGCGAAACGGCGGAAAGATCTCTAGTACGGGGATCCATCCCCAATCACGTCCCAAGTATCCGCCGGTGGGCTGAGTTTGGCGAATCAGCCCGGACGTCGCCGCGCGCTCAGTACCTCGCGGTCCGCAGCGAAAACCTCGGACACCGGCTGCGGGGCCTTGACTTCCACGCCTATGCGCATCATGCCGATGTCGACTATAATCCCTCGTTTCGTCCCTCAGTGAGCGGCTTCGAACCATGGCGGACCTGCAGTACATCCGGAACTTCAGCATCATTGCCCACATCGACCACGGCAAGAGCACGCTGGCTGACCGTCTGCTCGAGCGTACCGGTACGATTTCCAAACGCGAGATGCGCGAGCAATTCCTCGACGACATGGACCTTGAGCGCGAGATGGGCATCACCATCAAAGCCAATCGCGCCACGGTCAAACACGTCCACAACGGCCGGGAGCACATGCTCAACCTCATCGACACCCCCGGACACGTCGACTTCCACTACGAGGTCTCCCGGGCGATGGCTGCCTGCGAGGGGGTCCTACTGCTGGTCGACGCAACCCAGGGCGTGCAGGCTCAGACGGTCGCGAACGCCTACCTGGCGGTGGAAGCCAATCTCGATATCATCCTGGTCATCAACAAGATCGATCTTCCGTCTGCCCATCCGGACGAGGTCGCCCTCGAGGTCGAGCAGATTCTGGGGCTGGCTGCCGAGGACGCTGTCTACACCTCGGCCAAGACCGGCGAGGGGCTGGAAAAGCTGCTCGATGCCATCTGCGAGAAGATCCCGCCGCCTCGGGGACGCCTGGACGCTAGGCTCCGCGCGCTCATTTATGATGCCAAGCCCGACCCGCATCGGGGGGTGATAAGCCACATTCGCGTCGTGGACGGCGCGGTCAAACGTGGCGACAAGATCCGAATGATGGCTGCCGGGCGGGAGCATATCGTCACTGAGGTGGGCAAGTACACGCCGAAGCCTACCACCCTCAACACGCTCGGAGCCGGCGAAGTCGGGTACCTCGTGGCGGGTATCAAGACGATTGCCGACGTGAACATCGGCGACACGATCACCATCGCCCAGAACCCGGCCGAGGACCAGTTGCCGGGTTACGAACCGCCGAGTCAGATGGTCTTCTGCGACTTCTACCCAGGGCCGGGAACCGAGACCGCCGATCTCCGCGAAGCCATGGAACGACTGTGGCTTAACGACAGTTCGTTTACGTACGATCCAGCGACATCGGACGCGTTGGGGATCGGGTTCCGCTGCGGTTTCCTGGGCTTGCTGCACATGAAGATCATCCAGGAGCGGCTCGAGCGTGAGAGCGACGTCAACCTGGTTCAGACGGCGCCGACGGTGACGTATGAAATCGCGCTCAACGACGAGACGGTGGTACACATTCAGTCTCCGAGCGAGATGCCCGACCCGTCGAGGATCACGGAGATACGCGAACCATTCTGCACGGCCAACGTCATCATCCCGGCTGAGTACATCGGGGCGCTGATGTCGCTCGCGCTCGATCGTCGCGGCGTTCACAAGAAGACGGAGTATCTCTCGCCGACGCGTGTGATGATAACGTACGAGTTCCCGCTTGGTGAGATCATTTACGATTTCTACGACAAACTGAAAAGCTGCACGCGGGGATACGGCACGGTGGATTACGAGGTATCCGAGTTTCGCGGTGGTCAGTTGGTCAAGATGGACGTCCTCGTGAACGGGATCGCCGTCGACGCATTGTCCGTCATCGTCCACCGCGACAAAGCCGCGCGCCGAGGCCGAAATCTCATCACGAGACTCAAGAAAGAGATCGCCCGCCACATGTTCGAGATCCCGTTGCAAGCCGCCATCGGGGCGAAGGTCATCGCCCGCGAGACGATCAAAGCCTACCGCAAGAACGTGACAGCCAAGTGCTACGGCGGCGACGTCTCCCGTAAGCGCAAGCTCCTCGAGAAGCAAAAAGAGGGAAAGAAGCGCATGAAAAACGTCGGCAACGTCGAGATCCCCCAAGAAGCATTCATGTCCATCCTCGACCCGGGGGATTAACGAATGCCGGCGTCAGTTGTCGACATACTTGTCGTGCCGAACCGTGGTGTCCGTGAGACGGACGGTGATGCGCTGTCTTGGTACGTTGAGAATGCTGTTACGATGCCGAATGAAGTTAAAGTCGGCAACCTGCGAAACTGGAACCTTGGCAAGGTGATGGATGCCTGCGGGCCGCGAGGGTGTAACTTCAACCCGATCCGGCAGTTTGGTTGCTACTATGCGATGGTTCGCGCAGTCCCTGAAGACGCGCATTGGGAGCGGTCGGATTGGGATTGCACTTTGAAGCGCACGTTAGCCATGTCACGGCTCGTCCACGCCAACCCGGCGGGGTTTCATTATTGCGCCAGAGTTCGTAGGGGATCAGATGATCAGGTGACATCCATCGAGCCTCAACAGGTTTGGGGGTCGGCGTTTGGCGGTGATCCAAGCCGGGAATGGCTGAGACTCGCCGAATGGACAGAGGTTGGAGAATTGCTGAAAAGATGGCCCAACTCCCGTGCACGAAAGGTAAAGCGACTCCTCCGAGCGAAGTGGTACCGCGAGAAATACGCGCAGGAGAAATACCGGGAAGTTCGGTGGCCACTGCTCGGGTGTGCGATTGAGTCCCTCGTAGGGCAGTGGAACGGGAAGAAGAAACCCAGCGCTGCGTTCACGGACGGGTTGTGCGAACTTGCAATCAAATGTGATTCGCGACTCGACTCAGATGCGGCGAAGGAAGCATGGCGGATGCGGTCATACGGCGCTCACGGGCAAGATATCCCATTCCCTGGTCGCGATGCTCCCGTTCGCGACGATGAGTTGTTTCGTCAAGTGGAGCAAATCCTCGGAACGGCATTGGTCAAGGCGATTCGAGACGATAGATTTGCATCTGATTTCGATGGAGACCATTGACGAATCGCCGTGAAACGTCATTTGCCCGGGGCGGATGCGAGGTTTGGCACCAGGTCTTGTTCCGCCGGGAGGAGTGTGGATGAACACGATGCGAAGGTTGCGGGTTTACGCCGATACGTCGGTTTTTGGCGGATGCTTCGACGAGGAGTTCGCCGAGGCCAGCCGAACGTTCTTCGATCAGGTGCGAAGCGCGCGCTTCATCCTGGTGACGTCTCCGATCGTGGAGGCGGAGATGGAAGCTGCCCCGTCCGATGTTCAAAACCTCTTTCGCCACACCCTTGAATCGGCCGAAGTCGTCGATGTGAGTGAGGAAGCCCTGAGGTTGCACACCGCGTATTTGGAGGCTGGGATCGTCTCGCCCCAATCTGCCACCGACGCGCTGCACGTGGCGTTGGCGACCGTTTCGGCGTGTACCTTGATTGTAAGCTGGAATTTCAGGCACATCGTTCACTTCGAGAAGATTCCGTTGTATAATGCGGCGAACGTGCTGAACGGCTTTGAGAAGATCGCGATTTACTCACCACGCGAGGTGCTGGAATATGAAGACCAAGACCTTTGATTGCGTGCGGATGAAGCGTCGGGGGGCCGAGCTGATCCGGGAGAAGCTCGCCGGGATGACAGTGCAGCAACAGCTCGCGTTCTGGCAAGAGCGATCCAAGGCACTTCGGAAACGACAGCAGGCTGCGCGCGCGGAAACCAACCCGGGGGACTGACCTGGCGGGGCAGGCTGCCACGTACGAACTGGCGATCCCATTCGACATCGCGGAAGTCGCGGCCGACGCCGCAGGAAGCTCGCCACCTCTCGCGTGCGCGCGGCGGCGCGTATCGGAGGGGCGTGGGTACGTGTATTCTTGGGAGTCGGCGTTGCGGAGGGCGGGGCTGGACAACCGGCGTGGGGCGAGGGCGAGACGGGTGCGGTGGATGGATATGCGTATGCTGCGAGTTGCCTGGGTACTGTGTTGCGTCGCGGCGGCGCTGTGCGTCAGGCAGAGCGGGTGCAAGCGAACCGGCGACGACGAGGGAACGGCTGGGGCGGGGCTCAACGTTCTGCTGATCTCGATCGACACGCTGCGAGCCGACCATCTGGCGTGCTACGGGCACGCCGTGGTCAAGACGCCGAACATCGATTCGATGGCGGCGCAGGGCACGCAATTCCTACAATGCTCTGCCCCCATCCCACTGACCCTGCCGTCGCATTCGTCCATGCTGACCGCGACCTACCCGTTCGTGCATGGCGCCCGCGACAACGGCGCGTTTCGACTGCACGAGGACAACGAGACGCTCGCCGAGGTGTTGCAGCGAACCGGCTACGCGACGGCGGCGGAGGTCGCAGCCTACGTCCTGAACCGTGAGTTCGGGTTGCAGCAGGGCTTCGAAACGTATCACGACGTTACGTGGGCTGGCAAGTCCGGGGCGGGCGTCGATGCCCACGGCGACTCGGCCGGCGAGCGGAAGGCGGACAGCATCGCGTCGAACGCCATCGCGTCGCTGCAAGCCAACGCCGGCAAGCGGTTCTTCCACTTCGTGCATTTCTTCGACCCACATTTTACGTACGCCCCCCCCGCGCGCTTCGCCAGCCAATACGCCGATCCCTACCTGGGCGAGATCGCCTACGTGGACGAGCAAATCGGGCGGATTCTGGCGGAGTTGGATCGTCTGAACCTCGCCCACCGCACGATCGTGGTCCTGACAGCCGACCACGGTGAAGGGCGGTTCGAACACGGCGAAAACACGCACGGGACGTTTCTGTTCGACACGACACTCGCTGCGCCTCTCCTGTTTCGATGTCCCGGAAAAATCCCAGCCGGTCGGCGTGTCGACGCTCAAGTTCGGATCATCGACATCGCGCCCACCATTCTTGCGTTCCTGGGCATGGACGAACTGCCCGACGCCCAAGGTGTCAGCCTGCTCCCACTGATCACCGGGCGAAACGCGGACCTCGAACTGGCTGCCTACAGCGAGACGCTGCTGCCGCTCTACAACTTCGGCTACTCCCCGTTGCGTTCGCTGCGCGTCGGAGGATGGAAGTACATCCACGCCCCCACGCCCCGTCTCTACGACGTGCGGCGCGATCCGGGCGAGAAGACAAACCTGGCGGACCAACATCTCGACCGCGTGGCGGATATGCGCGACCGTATCCTCCAATTGCTTACCGATGCACCTGAGGTCGTCGGGAGCGGGACTGCTCAGCGAGCCGTGTCCGAGGAGGATCTCAAACGCCTCGCCGACCTGGGGTACATCCAAACCGGTGGCCAAGCTGTTTCGGACAAGAGTGAACTGGAGTTGTTCGAACCGTCCGGACCCGATCCCCACGACCACACGGACAGTATTCAGCAGACCACCGCAGCCATGTTGAGCATGAGTACCGAGCGATTCGAGGAGGCGGAGGGACGGCTACGCAAGATACTGGCGGACCATCCTTCGGGCGCGGAGGGTTTCTACTGGGTGTACAAAAGTCTCGGCTTCGTGTTGGCCCGACGGGGGGCGCACGAGGAAGCGATCACATACCACTCCAAGGCGCTCAGCCTGCGTCCCGATGACGGCATCACCATGACGCACTTGGCGGTCTCGCTCGCCTCGCTCGGCAAGACGACCGATGCGATCGCCACTTTCGAATCCGCGCTCAAAATTCCGCCGACCTTCGCGCACACGCACGAGAACTTCGGAGTCGCGTTGACCCAAGTAGGCAGGATGGAAGACGCTGAGGTGCAGTTTCGCCGAGCGCTGGAACTGGAGCCCAAGAGCGTCAACGCGCGGACGAAGCTCGCCCGTGTCTACGTCGGTGCGGGTCGGTTCTCGGAGGCGAGCGCGGAACTCGAGCGTGGATTGGCGCTGACGCCCGGCATCGCGTCGCTGGCGACGCTGCTGGAAAGCGTGACCGAGCAGGGGCGTCTGGTGGGTGAGGCGAAGTTGCCACACGAATCCGACCTCGTGCGGGAACCGAATCAGAGCGATCCCCACATCGCGCTGGCTGAGATCTGTGCCCGCGCGAATCAGGTGGGGCGGGCGGAGGAGCATCTACGCCGGGCGTTGGAGATACACCCGGGATCAACACGGGCGTGGGAGGCGCTGGCGTTCGTCCTGCTGCGGCGCGGGGACGTATCCGGGGCAGCCAAGGCGTTCGAGTCGGGGCTAGTCGCCGAGCCTACGAACGTCGCATTGGCCAATGATCTGGCGTGGTTGTTGGCGACAACGGCGGAGGACTCCGTGCGGGACGGCGCGCGGGCACTGCAATTTGCCCGGGGGGCCCGCGAGCGGTTCGGGGGCGAGGATGCGAACGTGGTTGCGACGGTGGCGGCTGCGCTGGCTGAATTGGGGCGATTCGACGAGGCGATCTCGGTGCTGGACGAAGCCCTGGGAATGGCGGAGCGGTCCCGCGACGCGAATGTCGTGCGGCAGTTGACCGAGCGGCGGGCGTTGTATGGCGAGCGGCGACCGTCGCGAATGAAGCCCTAGCGGGGGTGCGATGTCAGTCGGAGTAGGACTCCCGGTTACCCGGGAGCCCCTCCACAGATCCCGGCGAGCGGAACTACCGCACCGGGCTCCTACCTTGGATCGTGACGCACAGACGCTGCTCCGGATAAGGATGATGAATCTTCGCGTTCGGC